>JANNGV010000059.1:0-19197 GCA_031404055.1 Chloracidobacterium sp. | reverse complement strand
AATCTTCCGAGGACGGAGCGCCTCCTCGACCTCGATCTTACCGATTCGGACAAACCGCCCGTCTTTGATCGCAACATCAGCCATGATCCACGGATTTCCCGCACCGTCAAGCACCCGGCCGTTTCGAATAACGACATCGTATGGGGTTGCTTCTGCTTGCGCCAAGATGGTGCCGGAGCTCAGGAATACGAATAGAGCGATGAGCGTGGCGGAAAAAAAGTAACGCATATATTTGATCATCTATTTTTCTCCAATAGGTAAAGCGACCCGCTCCGCTCCGGAATGTTTTTTCATCAGTTCCATTGAAAGGTCGGCCAACCTGAAAAGGTGCGGGTGCGCACGATTACCGTTCGTTAAGATCGCAAAACCCAGCTTTCGGTCACGATTTCCAAGGAGAAACGCGGTGTAGCCTGAAACGCTCCCGCTGTGTGCAAAATATCGGTCACCGTCTCGCACCTGTGCCCACCAGGTCAGGCCGAAACCGGAGGTTTCGTTTCCCCAGATGCCTTCGATCCCGGGCTTAAATTGATCGTACTGGCGCGTGAACATTTGATTCAGAGTGGATTCGCTAATGACCCTGTTGCCTTTGAAAACTCCACCGTTGAGATTGGCGATCAGCCAGTTGGATTGATCCAGGATCGTGCCGTAAACGATTCCCGCCGGATAAACCGCGGCCTTGATTCGAGTGGCCGGCGTCTGGCGGCGTGTCTTTTCATCTAAGACGTAAGGAACGGACAAACGTTGATCCATATCGGGAGTCGGATCGAAAGCCGTGCTTGTCATCTCAAGCGGTTTGAAAATGTTCTCCTGGATATATTGATTGTATGGAACGCCTGAGAATTTCTCGACAAGATAGCCGATCAAGGTAAATGCGGGGTTGGAGTAATGCACTTCCGTCATCGGCGGTTTCGTCACCTTGAGCTTTGTACGAAGATATTCTATGAGCGCGGGCGGAGCGTTATTGCTCCAAACGGGTATAGATCCGAATTCGCCGTCCAAGCCTGAAGTGTGCGTAAAAAGATGGCGAAATCTTACCGGATTTTTCGGGTCGTCGTTTTGAATCTTAAATTCTGTTAGATAATCATTGACCGGATCATCAAGCTTAAATTTGCCTTTTTCCATTTGCTGGAGCAGAGCAATCGTGGACATTGTCTTAAAGGTTGAACCGATCAGATAGACCGTGTTCGTCGTCGCGGGGGTACGGGCCCAAAGATTCGATTCGCCGTACGATCCGGTCCAAATCACTTTGTCGCCGGAGACGAGCGCAACAGTTGCCGAGGGAATGTTTCCTTCGATCATCGCTCGCCGGATCTCAGGTTCGAGATCGGCCGCGAGTTTCTTTACATCGATATCTTGGCCGCAGAGGGTACCGGAGAAGACAGCCAAGACGAATGTCGCGTTGATGAGGAATAGCCACGAACGAAAAACTGATTGTGTTCTCTGAAGCTGGAGTTTGTTAATCATTCTTCTTGAAGTCCTATAAGAAACGAAAATGGTTTCGCTGGCGCTGATCGATCAGTTTGCCGTCAAAACGGGTGGCATCTTCCGGTTCGCCCACGGAAACCTCCCAAAGTTAGAAGCACGTCGGAGACGTAAAGCGGTGGCAAAGCTTTACCTCGCTGCTTCCAACACGGGCACGGAGATGTGCGACGCGTACTGACGCGAGCGATAGACTCGCTGTGTAGCCGGCTGGAAATCCGATTCCTTAGCGCGAAAAATGTTCGGCACGAATCGCTGCGGGTTGCGGTCGATCACCGGGAACCAACTGCTCTGCACCTGCACCATGATCCGGTGCCCCTTCTTAAAAACGTGATCGTTCGCCGGGAATCCGATCTGGTAACGTACCACTGAGTTTGCCGCGATCGGCTCGGGCTTTTCAAAACTTTTGTGATAGCGGCCGCGGAACACATCGCCCGCGATCATCAATTGATAGCCGCCCAGCGTCGGATCGGCCGCGTAGTTTTCCGGGTAAACGTCGATAAATTTGACGATCCAGTCGCTGTCAGTTCCTGTCGTTGACGCAAAAAGGTTGGCGATGATCTTCCCCGAAACAGTGACGTCTTCCAGGAGCGGTTCGGTAACCCAGGTCAGCACGTCGGGGCGATGATTAGAGAATCGCTGGTCCTCTACCTGCCACGTCCCCCAACCTGACTTAAGTTTGATCGGACGCGGACGATACGGAACGGGATTGGCCGGATCTGAGATGTAACTGTCGAACAATGTCGGGGCGTTCGTGCTCGGCGTCTCAAACGACAACTTTCCTTTCTCATGGAAATAAAGCTGACGTTCTGCGATACCCCGTTTGGGAGGCCAGGCATCGTGCCGCGCCCATTCGTTGGCACCGGTCCTGAAGGTCAAACCCTCGGGCAGATCGGGGCTGGGTTTATCCTTAAGATAATGGGCTAAAAATGGAGCCAAGACATTCTTTCTATAGTATGCCGACGTGGAACTTCCAAAGTCGATAGCGCCGAGCTTACGCCCTTCGCCTCGGGACCAGCCGCCGTGATTCCATGGTCCGACGACCAAAAAGTTCTGCTTCGCCGTGTCGTGGCGCTCGAGAAGTTCGTAGATTTTGATCGGACCGTAAAAGTCTTCCTGATCCCACCATCCAGCCACGTTAAGCGTAGGAACATTAACTCGATTCAGCCATGGCGCAAAGCCCTGCCGTTTCCAAAATGCGTCATAATCCGGATGATTTACAAAGTCGTTCCAGGTCGGCAATTTGCCATTGAAATGTTTTGCATCGACGTTCGAAAGAGGGCCGAGATTCAGATACCACTCATAAACGTCGTGTCGGTCGATGAGCTTGGCTGTGTCGGTTATTTCCTTCGACGATTCCATCATGTACGTGTACTCGAGCCCATAACTCAGTCGAAACGCGCCGTTATGATGAAAGTCGTCGCCAAGCCACATATCCGCGGGTGACGCTTGAGGAACGATGGCTTTGAGAGCCGGGTGAGGATCGAGCATTGCCATTACCGTCAGCCATGCGCCATAGCTGGTTCCAGCCATCCCGACACGCCCATTGTTAGGCGTATTCTTTAGCAGCCACTGGATGGTGTCATAGGCGTCCGTGCTTTCATCGATGGCCATTCTATCTTTCGAATCCCTCGGCTGCCTGAGCATGACGAACTGACCTTCGGATTTGAATCGTCCGCGAATATCCTGGTTTACCACAACGTAACCTTCAGCGGTCAGTTCCGGAAGCGCAGCAGCCAGCTGGGCAGGGTTAACATTGCCGATTCCGTAAGGGGTTCGGAGGAATAATATCGGACGCAATTCAGCAGCCCCGGTCGGAACGTAAATGTGAGTATTAAGCAGCACCCCGTCACGCATCGGGATCATAGCCTCAGTTCGCGTAAACGGCTCCGCGATTGACTGCGCGGACGCTAGGTTGAACATCCCGCAGCACGCCAACACAACAAGGATTCGCACGTACGAGGTGACTTGTCTTCCCATTTTCTTTTCTTACCTCACCCGCGTTAAAGAACGATTATCATTTCCGCAATCTACCTGACGGGTTTCTTGCTAACGCGGTCGATCGGTGCGGGCCGCGGCAATCCGCGCTTTGGCGTATTCTGGAGTAGCTTCATCGCTTCGGCCACGGCTCGTTCAAGCTGCGGATCACGGCCCTTTGCCACCTCGGACGGAGTGTATTCTACCTCGATGTCCGGAGCAACGCCTATATTCTCAACGTCCCACTCACCGCCAAGATTATAGAAGGCGATATTCGGTGCAGTGATGCCGCCTCCGTCAATTGTCACTGGAAAGCCGAGTGTGCCGACTAGTCCGCCCCAAGTTCGCGTTCCGACAAGCGGCCCGATCTTGCGCTGACGAAAATAAAACGGTAGCGCATCGCCGCCGGATCCGGCCGATTCGTTGATCAACATGACCTTCGGGCCGTAAATTCCTGCAAACGGCGATGTAGTGGTTTCGCCGTCGCGCAGGGCGAAATAGCCCATCAGCTTCCTGTCGAGCTCATTTACGATATAGTCGGCGACCATCCCACCCTGATTGTAGCGCTCGTCTATAACCGCTCCGTCCTTATCCTGTTGCGCGTAATAGTAGCGTGTAAATGACGTGTATCCGGGCCCGCCTGTGTTCGGCAGCCACACATATGCCAGACGACCGCCGGACATCTTATCAACAAGTCGCCGATTGTCTTCGACCCAGGCCCGCGTCCGTAATCCGTTCTCGCTTGCGACCGGAATGATCGTAACAAGTCGCGAGCCCTCCATAGAAGGTTTCGAGTTGACGCGAATTATCGTCTGCCGGCCGGCGGTTCCTTCAAACAGGCTGTATGGATTGACCGGAGGCACGAGCGGCCGGCCGTTTACTTCGAGAAGATAGTCGCCTTGAGCGATCTTTACACCCGGAGCGCTGAGCGGCGCTCTTAACTCCGGATTCCAATTCTCGCCGGTCAAGATGCGGCTTAAGCGATAGCGGCCGTTCTCGACCTTGAGATCGGCACCAAGCAGGCCTACGTTTACGGGGTCCTCGTTTGGAAGATCTCCGCTGCCAGTCAGATAGGAGTGCCCAACGGTTAATTCGCCGCCGGTCATAGCGATAATGTAGCTAAGATCGGCTCGATGACCCACCGCATCCACAAGCGGGAGATACTTCTTATAAATCGCGTCCCAGTCCGCGCCGTGCATCTTGGGATCGTAGAAATATTCTCGCTGGATTCGCCATGTTTCGCGATAGATATTTGCCCATTCGGCTAGTGGGTCAACATGCATCTCAAGCTGGTCCACATTCAGGGGCCCGTCACCGACCTTCGCCGCGGCCGCTGTTCCAACGATGCCCCACCGCGAGCTGGCTTGATAAAGAAGTTTTTTCTTATCGGCGGACACCGAGTAACTCCGTATCCCTTCGAGAAACGGCGCAGCCTTCCGGTCTTTGAGCTGGAATCGCTGAAGTCGCAATGCTCCCCCGCCGTCAGCGATGGGTTCCGTGAAAAAAAAGGAGCCGGCAGGGCCTCCCGAGAGGTTCGAGTAATCTTTAGGAGGAACCCCAACGGAGATTATTCGCTGCCCGATGCCATCGGGGTCAATCCGAAGCGGAGCGGGCGAACCTGCTGCGGAGGAAGCCGAAGGCCTAGCGGTTTCGCCCGGCTGGACCGGTGTTGTGGGCTGAGGCTCGTCGTCTGACTCGGGCAAGAGCGGCGATGGTTCATCCGAGCTCAATACCGCAAGATAGATGGCCCGCCGGACTGGACGGTCCAATGAACTCATCTCAAGCCAGCCGGTGCTTGGACCGAAATCGGTGCTGGACATGAAGTAAAGATACTTGCCGCCGGCATCAAATGTCGGTGAAACAGAGTCTGCCAAGCCGTCCGTGATCTGATGGATCTTCTTGGTCGCCAGCGAGTAAACAAAGATCGCCCTTAGATGGCTGGGAAGATTCTTCGAATAAGTAATCCATTTTGAGTCCGGCGACCACGACGCATCGAAATCACGGAACGGATCCGGATAATTATCGGTGTCGACCTTTTCGGCCTTCGAGCTTGCAACGTCGATCGTCCACAGATTCTTGTGATTATCCTGGATCAGTATGCGCCTGCCATCCGGCGACCAGAGCGGCTTCAAAAAGAAACCCTTTGTCGGCAGCCGAATCGCCCGGGCGGGAACAACACCCATCGGCTCTCCAATCATCAATTGATATTCACCGGTCGAATCCGAGAGCCAAGCGAGCTGAGAGCCGTCGGGTGACCACGTAGGGCTGCGGTCGTGCACACCAGAGCTTTGTGTAAGATTTCGGAAATCTCCCTTCTCGGCCGGTACGGTGAAGATCTCTCCTCGAGCTTCAAAAGCGGTCCGCACACCAGTCGGAGAGAGCACGGCATTTCTGATCATGCCCGCCACCTTTTCAAAATGCGGCTGAGCCCATGACAGGTCGCCTCTCACATCTATATTGAGCAGCCTCGCCTGGCCCGTCCGCGCATCGATCAGGTGGATGTACCCGCCCTGCTCATATACGACCGCATCGGGACCGGCAGATGCAGTCATAACATCAAAATCTTCGTGCTTAGTGAGCTGAGTTACCTGCTTCGTACCTGTCTTATAGGAAAATATGTTTGCAGTATGATTCCGGTCAGAGATGAAATAGATAGTATCGCCTAGCCACATCGGAAAGCTGTCGTTGCTGTTCGTCCACGGAAGCTTCTCGACGGAGTTATCCGCGAGATCAATGATCGAGATCGGATGTGTTCGGCCGCCTCTATAATGGCGCCAGAAGCTGCCCTCATACCACGCGGGGAACATCGCGGTCGGAAATTCCTCAAAAGCAACCCGCTTACCGTCGGATGAGTAAACTCCATTCAGGCCCCTGGGCAATGCAAGGGGCTCTGGCAGGCCTCCATTGGCCGCGTCGACCGTCCAGAGTCGAAAGTGCGCCTCAAGCGGAGCGCTTGTGCGTACCGATGCGAAGATAATGCGGCGCCCGTCGGGACTCCAGCCATTGACACGATCTAAAACCGGGTGATAGGTAAGCCGTTTGGGGTTGCCACCCTCGGTAGGCATCACATAAACGTCAGTATTTCCCGCAGTCGTAGCGCTGAATGCGATTTGGGTACCGTCAGGTGAGAAGTACGGGTCGGTCTCAACTCCGGGTGTGGATGTCAGCCGTCGGGCCTGGCCCCCGCTGCGAGAAACGACCCAAAGCTCGCCAGCATATGAGAACGCCACCAAATCCCGGCTAACCGCCGGATGACGCAGCAGCCGCGTCCCCTGGGCATTCACGATAGCGGAGACGGAAACGCTTAGTAATAAAGCAAGGACTAGACGTCGTATTGTCATGAAATGCCTCAACAAGGTTTAGGACGTGAGCCTTGCCCTAGGCTTAGACCAGGCTCACATTAGCAGCGGGGTGACCGCGACGCGTCAAATTTAGAATTCGATCCTGAATCCGACCTGGCCTTCTCGTCCTGGCAGCACCTGATCTGCCGTTCCGAAAGGTCGCAGATTCGGACGCAGCGGACTGTCGACACGATTTTGAACCACCGCCGGGTTCTGACGGTTCAGAACATTGAAAAACTCGACAAGCAACTGCACCCTGACCCGCTCGCCGATGTCAAACCGCTTGGAAAAGCGCAAATCGAGATTGACGAATGCCGGTGCGGTAAAGGCGTTCCTCCCGGCAGTAAAATCGATGCTGTTGAAATTACCATTGCCGTCCGGGTCCCTATTCAACTCGTCGAATCGGCTGAAATGAAAGCCGCTCTGCGCCCGGAAGATGCCGCCTATCTGAAATTTCCACGGAAGATTCACCAGCCCGTTGACCTGAAAGATATGATCCAGCGCCAGATCGGACGGCCCCTTGTCAATGTCGGGGCCATTTACGAATGTTCCCGCCTGTGCCACGAAATTGCCGTTGCAGGCCGTAAATGGACCGTTCTGGTTGTTTTGGCTGGGACAAGCTGGAACAGTGGGGGTCGCGGCGCGTCCGGGATCGGTTACGAGGGGCGCGACACCGATAAAATTGTCCGTCGGATTTGTGAAGATGCCGAGCGAGTTGTCGGTGGCCTTGGCCCACGTATAGCTCGCTCCGATTAGGTAGCGGTTGCTTAAGCGTTTATGGAAACTCGCAACTATTCCGTCGTATTTGCCCTCAAAGAAAGGCCCGAAGGTCGGGAGTTCGCCAGCTCCCGGAGGGTCAAAGCTGCGGCCCGTAACACGCGAGCGGAAGGCAAGATTGCTGAGCCTGGCTCCTAGAAGGTTGCGCATTTCGCGGTGAAAGTAATCCACTTCAACCACCATGTCCCGTGTTATTTCTCGCTGGACGCCGACGCTGAAGCTGCGGGTGTGAGGGGTCCTAAATGTGCTGTCGACTGCGGTCGGCGCGGCCGCCGCCGGGATTATCGGATTATTAAGCACTCCGAATTGGCCCCAGACGAAATATCCCGCTGGTTGGCCGATGGCCGCCGCGGCTTGCGTGGTGTATTGGTCGGGAGATAAACCGGTAAGCATCTGCACATTGTTAATGTTGATCACCGCGTTCGCCGGTATGGGGGCGTGGCCGGGCGCCACTACGTTATTAAGCCTGTCCACCCCGACCATTGGCCCGCCTAACGGGCACGTCGCTCCGCTGGCGGCGATCTGAGCATCGGTCAGACGGTTCGAAATGCACGGTCCAGGCAGTCCCACCAGACGGGCAAGGCTGGAGATAAGACTGGGGGACCCATAAAAACCTCTCGGAAAATACAACGACTGTACAATTCTCCGGTCGCTGCCGCCGAATCCCGGTACTCGCTGTACCAGCCCCAAGCGGAACTGATCGTAAAAAATACCAAAGTGTGCCCTGACGACGGTTTTGGGGGTTACCGACCACGCGACGCCAAGACGCGGCGAAAAATTCTTTTTCCCCTCGAATTCGGAATCGTAATCCCAACGCAGCCCGAGGTTGACGGTCAGGTTTTTTTTCAGCTTCCAATCGTCCTGGACAAACAGCCCGTTGTAATCGTTCTTCAAATGAATCTCACTCGCCTCAGGCGTAGGGCCTCCTCCCTCGAGTAGAAGAAAGATACCGCTGTTTACCGGTCCAAACGTAATATAGTCATTGACCGTGGCAAAGACCTGGTTTGTCAAAGTTTGGGAATCGAGGCCGTCGACTTTGGTGCGGACGAAATTCCACCCTAACTTTACGTCGTGATCGCCAAAGAGCTTGTTCGCGCTGGCTGATAACGACGTATATTTCTGATGCAGATTCGACGGCGTACTGGGATTGCCGAAAGTAACCGCGGGAAGATCGCCAAATAAACCGCATGTCGGTGGACAAACTTGCAGCGCACTGAAGGCATTTAATCTGGTAGTCCCCACGACGGCCGGGTTAAAGGGCCTCGTATCGGAAGGTTCGCCGCGAAACGCACCGCGAAGGGTGACGATCCACGGATTGGCCTGATCGCCAAGCAGCATCGTGTCGCCGAACGCAAGCAGGAGGCGACGAGAGCTTGTACTGGTTCGCGTCGACGGCAAACCCTGACCCGATCCCCTGACGTATTCATTGGTGTAATTTACTTCCTGAACCAGCTGATGTCGCCCGAAATTCTCGTTGAGCTTGAAAAAGTTCCGTGTTTCACGGGTGCGTTGCGGCGTATCGAACGGATTCTCCTGACTGCGCAACAATTGAAGGACCGTCACGGCCCCAGGAGTTGTGCCGAGATTTGGGTAAATAAAATCAATCCCGCGGTCCTCCATGATCCGTTCCGAGGAGCCAAAGAAGAAAATTTTGTCCTTGATGATCGGGCCGCCGCCCGCAATGCTGTAGTCGAATCGACGGAGGTGCGGCGGGTCTGTAACGGCCGGATCCAGCGAGTTTGACGCATCAAGAGCCTCGTTGCGAACAAACAGCGACGCGGAGCCGTGGAAAGCGTTCCCGCCGCTCTTCGTAATTACGTTGACGATCGCTCCCGAAGCCTGCCCGAACTCGGCCTTGTAGCCGGTCGTCAGTACCTGAAACTCGGCGATCGTTTCCTGATTGAACTGAGCGCCGGGACCGCCCGTAACGGTGTTTTTGTTCGGCTGTCCATCGATAAAAAAATTGTTATTGCCGCCACGCTCACCCAGCACCGGCGTCGCATTATCACCATCGGGATTAGCCTGCCGGTTTATGGCGACTCCTGGAACAAGCTGCAGCAGGTCGAGGTAGTCCCGCCCATTTACCGGCAGGTCCTGAATCTGCTGCGGCATGATCGTCGTTCCGGTCGACGAAGCACTCGGTTCCAGTAAAGGCAGCTCGCCGGTAACATCGACTACCTCGCCGCCGACGGTTCCTACTTTTAACTGCACATCAAGAGTCGCGACGCGGTTGAGCGGCAGTTCGAGCCTGGCGGTCTCCGTAGCGAAACCCGTCTGTGAGACTGTCACAGCGTACGTCCCGGCCGGCAGCGCCGTGATCCGGTAAACACCGTTTGAGTCGGAGGTGGCCGTGCGTTCGGTTGCCAGGTTCGTTCCGCTCGCCTTGATCGTCGCTCCCGCAACCACCGCGCCGTTAGCGTCCGTCACCGTCCCCTCGATCGTTGACGTTGTAGTCTGGGCGGCGGCAACTGGCGCCAATAATTGAAATACGACGAGCGTGAGGAAAAGGACGATCAGCGATGGCGAATACACACCCTTCACTGCTTTAACAAATGCCCCAGTCGGCTCGATGAGAAATCGACAATGAAACGTATTCATAACTTAAACTCCTTTTCCTCGGAAAAAATAGATTGATTACTGCTAATGATCGACCCGGCTTGTTAAGCAGGAAGTTAAGCATGGCTTTTTGAGAGTCCCTCCCTGCTGCAATAAATCCTGGTGGTTGGGGGCGGTCAAAAATACCGCCGATCCGCTCAACTGAAAAGCTAAACGTCCGCCGTCGATGTTTCCCAATTTCGAAACTTAAAATGGTCAAACTTGTCAACATCGTCCGCTAATATTTGCTTGTGAACCCTATTCCTACACGAATTGATGTAGAATGTCAACGTAATGCATCATATATTGCAAAACTTTTAAACTTTTTCGCCCTTCTCGGTCACTTGAACTTTGAGCAGGGAGATTTGTTTGACGATAACCTCAACAATTATCCCACAGTATTCCCGATTATATTGCGGCGGTTGTTAAATACTGTTGCAAAAATCTCGACTGTTTTGGATTCCCTAAGCATCCATTTACCTTTTGTGCATTATATGTTGCAAAAGAGTTAATATTGCCCTAGAATACAACATCTATTGCGGCGATCGCCGTACTCTTTATTTAGCCGCCCATAGGAGGTTTCGGGCTAGAGGGCCCACCAAACCTCCAACCAAAAGGAGAACGATGGATAAAAAGACGCCCTACCCAGAACCGCCGCCGGGCTCGAAGAACAGTGTTGTCGCCGGCGACGGGATGCTTGCGTCCGGACTTGCGGGCAAAAGCGGCCCGGAGAATTGGGAGGTTGCCGTGCGCAGTACCGCCTTAGCATCGCGTTTTTTTGATACCCAAGCCGATCTAAGCTCGAGCCGCCAACGGCTGCTGCGCCAGATTATCGATGAATCCAACGAGACATTTTTTCTTTCGTCACGCGAGATGGGGCGACGATACAACGTCGACTCCGCGACGATCATTCGCACGGTGCAGGCGCTCGGTTACGAGAAATTCGCGGACTTCGCGCAGGACCTGCGCGAGCATTTCGTTACGCAGATCACACCATACTCCGCGATGAAGGCGGCCGAGCAGATTAACGAAAGCATCGCGGATCGCGTGCGGCATAGCGTGGATAGGGACCTGGAAAACCTAAACGCTTTCAGAGCTAACCTGGACCCGGATAAAATTCTAGAGCTCGCCAAGCAGATCAATCAGGCGCGCCGAATCGTTATAATCGGAATCGATTTTGCCGCGTCCCTAGCCGGCTCACTTGCATACGGCCTCGTGCGTTTGGGATATGACGCCGACGCCCCGGTAGGCAGTAGCGGCGTCGTTCAAAACAAGATAAAGATTATGACGCCGAAAGACCTGCTGATCGCCATCAGTTTTGGACGCGGACTGCGCGACACGATCGGAGCGGTGCAGAGCGCCCGGCGGCGGAATGTTCCCAGTTTCGGCATTACCGACAGCGACACTACGCCGATCGCCAAATACTGTGACGCATACTTGGTCGCGTCCACGGCCCGGACTTCGTTTATCGATTCCTACGTTGCTCCGACTGCCGCAGTCAACGCCATACTGGTAGCGTGCGCTCACAGCCAATCGGCCCGCTCGCTCGAACATCTGCGGGAATCTGAGGAGGAAAACTTCGTCAGTAATCGCTGGTATAGCGAACAGAAAAGCACAAATGGCGGGCGTAAAAAGTAGTAAAACTTTGCCGCGGACTCAAGCCACTTGGAGGCATGCGTAAGCGCCCGGAGCATGATCCGAAGTCCTGAAATATCGAAAATGCCTTCCGCTACTGAAACCACGCAGATCGTTTTCCGAGATATCAAAGATACTCGCGAGATAAAGGTGGTCGAAGAGCTGCAGATCAAGGCCTGGGGTGATGATGAGCGGGATATTGTTCCGCTAAATCAACTTGTGGCGGCCAGCTATGTCGGCGGAAGTCTGATCGGTGCTTTCGACGATAAGAGACTGGTCGGTTTTGCATATGGCTTCTACGGCCACCTCGGCGGCCGACTCGTACACCACTCTCACATGCTTGCGGTTGATCCCGCCTACCGCAATCACAACTTGGGGTTTCGATTAAAAGCGGCGCAGCGTGATCGTGTCTTGGCCGATAAAATCACAGACCGGATTACGTGGACATTTGACCCGCTCCAGTCGCTCAATGCCCATTTCAATTTTGCCAAACTCGGTGTACTTTGCGACACATATAAGATCAATGTATACGGCGAACAAGGCTCCAGCTTTCTACACCAAAACGGAACTGATCGACTGTTCGTTACATGGCCGCTCAACCGGCCGGAGGTTGAACGGATAATGGCAGGCGAATGCACGGAGCGAAATGACTCCGCACCGACGGCATTGCGACTGCTTCGCAATTCGGACTCTTGCGGCCCCGAGCGGGAGGCGACGATTCGCGACATGTCGGCAGTTAGCTTTGTAGCGATCGAGATTCCGGCAGACATTAGTTCCATCGAACAGGCCGATTTTGCCCTAGCCCGGAAATGGCGTGAAGCCACGCGCCGGATTTTCACGGAGGCATTTTTGGAGGGCTTCGTAGCCGTCGATTATTTTCTCAATAGCGAACGCACAGGATTTTACCTTCTCGAAAAAAGGCCGCTCGACGAAACTGGATCTTAAAAAGCTCTTCGAATCAACACTGGGTAAACGGAAAGCCGTCAATCAACGTTGTGGCAAAATTAAGCTTAGAAAAAATAGTACTACGAGAGATCGAAATGCCGCTCAAGTCCGCTTTTGAGACGAGCTTTGGCACTACGACAAAGAGACGCATTTTGATTGTCCAGGCCTTCGACAAAAGCGGAGTCTCCGGCTACGGCGAATGCACGGCGATGGAGGGACCGTTTTTCAATCACGAAACGATCGATACCTCATGGATGATAATTTCAAAATTTATCAGTCCGCTGTTGGCATCGGCCGGCGTTTCGACCGCACACGAAATAGGTGCCGCGCTTAAGGCAATCCAAGGTAATTGCATGGCGATCGCAGCCGTGGAAACTGCGATTTGGGAACTTGAGGCGAAGCTTTTGGAAAAACCGCTTTGGCAGCATCTGGGCGGCGTGAAGAATGTGATTAGCTGTGGCGTTTCGATCGGGTTGCAAAAATCGCCACAGCGTTTGGTCGAGAAAGTTGCGCGTGAGATTGAAAGCGGCTATCAACGCATAAAGCTAAAGATAAAGCCCGGTCAAGACGTCGAACTAGTGAAAGCTGTTCGTAGGGAATTTCCCGAGATTACTCTGTCGGTTGATGCAAATTCCGCATACTGTCTCGCTAAGGATGTAGAGATGCTGCAAGAGCTGGACGATTACGATCTGCTGATGATCGAGCAGCCCCTCGCCGCCGGCGACATTATTGATCACGCGAAACTGCAGCAGAAGATAAAAACTCCTATCTGCCTTGACGAATCGATCACTTCCTTACGGGACGCCCGTCATGCACTGGAACTAGACGCATGTCGCATCATCAATATCAAGCTCGGCCGGGTTGGTGGCCATGGGTCGGCGCGTGCGATTCAGGAGTTCGCCCAAACTCAGAACATCCCGGTCTGGTGTGGCGGAATGCTCGAATCTGGGATAGGTCGTGCTCACAACATAGCGATGTCGACACTCGCCGGTTTTACCCTTCCAGGCGATGTCTCCGCTTCCGCACGCTATTGGAAAAGCGACGTTATCGAGCCCCCGGTTACAGTCAGTCCCCAAGGCACGATCTCCGCTCCGACAGCTTTGGGAATAGGGTACAAGGTTAATGAACGAGCGATTAAGGAATTGACCACCCGATCGGAAACGGTCCTTCTATGAGCTCGCAAATTTCAAAAAAAATCCAAACAATAGAACATACGGATAACTTTTGGCCGGAATACGGCGCCCGCTTACAATACCCTTGTTTCCTACATTGCCGAGTGCGGTGGGCCGACGCCTGAGAAAGGCTTACCGGAACGGAAGTTGTCCGTCCGCGATCACCTCTTTTAAGACCGAAGAGGCTGTAGCGTTGATCGGAGTGAGACGCGACCGTCTTCCCCCGCACCCGATCATCAGCATGTTCTCATGCTCGAAGTCGTTCACGTCCTCCGTGATCGCCACTATTTGTCCCGCGGCGTAACGGAAGATTTACTGCCAGATCTATAAACCCGTAAAGCAGCGTACTCACAGGTCGTTCTTCAGGTTTTTCGTTCAGCATGGTCACCGAGGTGGTGTTCCGGCAAACCTTTACACACGGTTCTTCGGCATATCTTCGGTGCGAACACATCGGTCCGCCACGTCGAAACTTATCTTCTTTGGCGACGGGTCATCCATCGACTTTATCGCTTCGAATTTGTGGTTGTCCGACGGGTGAGCGTACCGCATCACCATCCGGAGGCTCGAATGGCCCAGCAAAGCAGCCAGCGTCAGCAGATCTCCGGGCCGGCGTTCAAGGAACCGCGTCGCGAACGTGTGCCTGAACGAATATAGGGTGCAAGAGCCCTCCGTCCCGCTTCGGTTAACACCTTCGATCTTGCTTCGCTTAAGAGTTCCGTAGTGAGCATTGTTGAATTTCACGGCCGGACTGTTCGGGTCGTTGCCGCCCCTTCCCCCGGGGAAGACATATTTGCCTTTCGAGTTGGTTACACGTTTTGTCAGGACCTCGGTCGACCGCATCGACAGCGGAATCGATCTTCTCGCTGCCTTCGTCTTGCCGTCTTTTACTATGAGGTATGGTCTTTCCACACCAAGATAAACATCCTGAACCGCCAGTCTGCAAAGTTCCACCGGTCGCAGACCGGTTTCGATCAGTAAGATCGCATAGTCACGAAGCGGCTGCGATGCGCATGAAAGGTAGTGCAGTTCCTCTTCTTTGTTCAGTACCCGCCCGGACTCATTTTCTTCAATTAGAAAATCCACGAATCTGGCAGGGTTTGATGTAAGCACCCCATCCGCAATAAGATTACTGCACATCTTCTTCAGGCAGGCGAGTTCCCTGTTGACAGTTGCGTTGGAGATCTTCTTTTTCGTCCTTTTCGGCCTCCCCGTTTTCGACCGCCTCCCACTAACAGTACTGAACTGCGATCTTCGCCGGGTAATGAACGACTCGATCTGTGGTTTCGCGATGAGGTTGACGCGTATGTTCCCGAAATGGGCGATCAATGCTTTCGACGCTGTTTTGTAGCGTATGGTCGTGTTCTTCTTCTGCCTCGACGCTGACCATTCAACGAAATCCGCGATCGCCTGTTTGAATGTGGGGTAATCCCTCTTCTCCAAAAAGCCGACACCCTCGTTACGGAGTTTCGTGCGAAAGGCCTCCGCGTAGGCTTCAGCTTTCCTCTTGTTTGTATACCCGGTGGACCGTTCGATACGGCGTCCCTCAAACACGAACCGCATCGACCAGGCTTTCCCGTTGTGCTGTTTGTATAGTTTCATCTCCGTAGGTAGACCGCGCGGTACCCAAAAGATTCGTCATTGCGCGGCTGTGGTGCTTGATCGTTACGCGCCACCATGCTGCCGACCGCTTTTTTGCTATTTGGGGAAATGACGACTCATTCGAGGTTTTGCTCGTCTTCGAACCTGTTTTCTCTTTGACATTCGATGGTCACGCAAGTCGCACGGCAATCGTTATGCCAGCGATCTGGAGGGACGATCGGTGCGAAACAAGCGGTAATTGATAGAACGGTGATTCAGATCGAGTTAGCGACGCAACCAAGATCTGGCACGATTTCGCACCAGTGGTGCAGATTTGCACCAGGCTAACCTGACGTTTGCGGCGACCTTAGAAAATTACCGAAAGGAGATGGCTGAAAATCGAGAGGTTCCGGTGTGATGCTTAGGACGCGAGTCGGCCTGGTAGCTGATCCCTCTCGCAAAAAGAGACAGTATTCAGCGATGCCCCCCCGGCGGCAACATGAGCCGAGCCAATTCGTATTGAGCGTTGTGTCCTTTTAACTCACCTCAATCCTGAATGTACGTGAGTGATTGTCAGAGGCGACTTTCTGATTAGACAAGCCGAAGGTTTAACTTGATCTGGCTTCAAACGCTCCTCTTGGCTGTCCGCATCTACGTCCTGATTACGATTAAACATGTCCCATTTAGCAACAGGCTACGCAACTTTCGCTTGATTTAGCGTGGAAACCGTTCTATACTGTCCTGATTAGCGTAATCAGGACATTGCTATGTCCTATTTATAAGAGGATTAACCCATGCCTGACCGAAAGAAAACCGCAAAGCTTGAAGCTCATATCTTAAGGTTGCTGGACAAAGAGCCGGAGGTCAGCATCCGTTCAATCGCCAGAGCCAGTGGAGTGTCCGAGGAGGACGATACCGAGCGGAAGGCCATTCAACGAGCCCTGATATCGCTGAAAAAAAAGGACTTGGTCGCTCCTCAAGGTTCAGGCCGCTCGCGGGTCTACGTACGGTCAGAGCATACGCCCGCAATCCTGAGGGCCGAGCCTGCTACTGACACATCCGCCATTCAGGGGGACGATGCTTCATTTAAGGGGATCGAGCTTTCACCTGAATCGACACGTCTTCTTAACTACGTTTCTCAAGGGATCAACGAGCGCGCGCCTGTGGGATACGATCAGGATTTCTTGCGCGCGTACGAACCAAACAAAAGCTATTACCTGTCACCGGAGCAGCGCCAAAGATTACTCGCGGTCGGACGGGTGGAAGCGGTAGAGCGTCCCGCCGGCACCTACGCTCGGAACATACTCGGCAGACTTTTGATCGACCTGTCCTGGAACTCAAGTCGGCTTGAAGGAAACACATATTCCCTGCTCGAAACCAAGCGATTGATAGAGCTGGGAGAAACCGCTAGCGGGAAAGATGTCGCCGAGGCCCAAATGATCCTAAACCACAAGGCCGCGATCGAGTATATTGTCGAATCCGCCCAGGATGAGCGGATCACCTCTCACGAGATTTGCAGTATTCACGCACTGCTTTCCGAGAACCTGCTGGGCGACCCCGCAGCCTCTGGCCGAGTGCGAAGTATAGCGGTAGCGATCGGAGGATCGACCTATGTCCCGCTCGAAAATCCGCAGGTGCTTAGGGAATGTTTCGATCTATTCGTGGAAAAAGTTAACGCGATAGATGATCCTTTCGAGCAGTCATTGTTTTCGATCGTTCATTTATCGTACCTACAGGCATTTGAGGATGTGAACAAGCGGACGGCAAGGCTTGTCGCGAACGTCCCTCTCGTCAGAGAAAACTTGAGGCCGCTTTCGTTCACCGAAGTCGATCCAGCTGCATACGTAAAGGCCCTGCTCGTGGTGTATGAAAAAACCGATATCAGTTTGATACGCGATCTCTACTTGTGGGCTTACCATCGCTCCTCACAGCGTTATACAGCGATTCAGCAAGCGATGGGCGAGCCAAATCTGTTGAAGCTCTGGTACCGGACGGCCATTCAAGAGATCGTGAGATCGATCGTTCTGGAAAAGGTCCCGGGCGAGCGGGTTGTCAAGGAGATCCGCGACCTGATCCAAGCTCACAATATTCCAGAGGCCGAACGTGAGGATGTTTTCAACCTGGTCGAGAACGAGTTCATCAGCTTGCATGACGGAAACGTGGCACGATTCAAAGTCCGCCCCAGCGAGTTCGAAGCATGGAAGTTGCTGCAGTGAGTATAGTGTTCAAATATGGTAGAATTCCTTCATTACGGGCGCCCGATCGGTTAACGCGGCGGGAAGGGCCGCGTGAATGAAGAAACTGGCTGGAGAGTCAGGATTTAGGCTAATATCGCATGATTATCGTATGCACCTCGTATAACAGGGTGATTCCCATTAAACGCGGTCTCACGAAAAAGCCAGTAAATATCGGCCTATAACAACGTGTGACACTCGGTAAAAGACCGTCAGTTCGAACTGCAAAACCTTTATTCATCGGTTCAATTCCGATCGCCGCCTCCAACAAGATCAAAACTTAGAGTGCTTTTATCGGGTAGTGCCTTTAGTATTTGTGGTAAGCTGACCGTTAAATGCTTGATCACTCAACGCCGATTCAGTTGTCTCTCTTCAGCGCGAAGCTGCAGTCCGCGATCTTCCTTGCGGAGTCGCGACGCGGGATCATAGCCGCCGGTGCTCTCACATGTTTCTTAGCGCTTCCAGTTTGCTCACAGCAGTCTGATTCCAAGGCACCGCCCGTTGTCGTACAACCCGGTGCGCCAGGCCAGCCAACCCGAACACTGCCATCTTCGAGAAGGGCCACACTGCCGCCTCGTTCACAGAAGGATGTGGAATTCATGCAGGGGATGATCATGCACCACGCTCAGGCGGTCGAAATGACGGCGCTGATCGAGTCTCGTACAGAAAGCAAGGAACTCCGGTTGCTCGGATCCCGTATCAGCCAGTCGCAGACGGACGAAATGAAGTTTATGAAACGGTGGCTCGAAGCTAGGGGAGAGCCGTTCTCATCGCCGATGCCGGGAATGGAAATGCATGGCATGCACACGTCAGACCAACAAATGCTCATGCCCGGGATGCTTAGCCCAAAGCAGATGGACGCCTTAAGAAAAGCTAAGGGCACGGAGTTTAACAGTCGGTTTTTAAAAGGAATGATCCAGCACCACGACGGTGCGTTAATTATGGTAAAGGCTTTGTTCAATACGGCCGGTGCCGGGCAGGATGCTGAACTGTTTAATTTCGCAACGGATGTTGACAGCGGCCAACGTGCCGAGATAAATATTATGCGAAACATGTTGGGCGAAAAGCCCGTATTAGAAAAATTATGAATCGAATTCAAATCAGATCTTTCCGTAATTTCGTCGTCACTATTTTCGTTGGTGTGTTCCTTGCAGTTGGCGCGACGGCACAAACTCCATCACCTTCTCCGGGTGCGATGAAACCGGCCGAACCTAAGCCCGCCCAGAATCCTTTTGGCCTTGAAACGGCACCGCCATTGCCGGCAGGGATGACCGGTTCGAACGCCAACGATCCGCGATCAAAATTGTCGCCCGGGATGTACGATGCTGGTGAAACGTCGTTGGGCATCAGGCACCTGTTACTGCTCAAAAAGCCGGACGCGTTTGACCTCGGTACCGACCCGAACGATCCTCGTGTGGACAAGGCTCTCGGCGCGATGGGCGTTCCCAAGGGTGCTCCTATCCC
>JANNGV010000058.1:0-3956 GCA_031404055.1 Chloracidobacterium sp. | reverse complement strand
ACTGCACCCTTCTTTTACGCCCTATCTTTACCGAGACAACATCCGGAAACGAACAAATGCCCGGAGCGACGCCCACCGAGCTTGCGACGGCAATATTTGACTGCATTCATGCCGGCGCACGGGTAATTAACTTGAGCCTTGCGCTTGCTCAACCGTCTACGCGTGGAGAAAAGGCTTTGGAAGCAGCCCTCAATCTGGCAATGACCCGGGGCGTTATCGTAGTTGCGGCATCCGGCAATCAGGGAACAATCGGAAGCTCCGCGATAACCCGCCACCCGTGGGTCATCCCTGTTGCGGCATGCGACCTGAGCGGACGGCCGATGAATGGATCGAATCTGGGAAGCTCGATTGGCAGATCGGGGCTGATGGCTCCCGGCGACAGTATTACAAGCCTTGCCTCGGAAGGCAGGCCACTCACGTTTGGAGGAACGAGCGTGGCGGTGCCTTTTGTTACGGGCACTATTGCCTTGCTGTGGTCTGAATTTCCCGGCACCACCGCGTCACAAATCAAAATCGCGGTCACGCAGCGTGCGACACCGCGGCGACCCTCGGTGGTCCCGCCGTTGCTTGACGCCGCGGCCGCCTATCAAATGCTTTTAACCGCGAACTATAGGAGACGAGCGGCATGACAAGAAAAACCGAAAGTGGTTCGTCACCCAAGACTGAAAAACCGCCCCACCGAATACGCCTGCCTGGATTTATCCCGGATGAGGAGATCGGATTGGGCGATGTGATCAAACGGGCCACGTCCTATTTCGGTATACGTCCCTGCGGTGGCTGTGGACGCCGGGCGGAAGCTTTAAACCGCCGCGTGGCTTTCATAAATCGCGAACCGAAGTAAGAACATCGTTTGCGTTATAAACCGCAATATTTACCAAATGCGTTTTCGATTCTACGCCAGTAAGGAGAACAAGTATGAACGAACAAACTGAAACGATGGAACAGATTCCGGTAAGAGAATATGAAACACCAGTTGTCCCTTCTTATCCGGAGCAGCGTTCCGATCCGGCGATCATGCCGCAAGCAGGATGCGGAACGTGCGGCAGTTCGGAAGGATCTGAACAAGGTATCAATGGCAGCGGGGCGGCCTCGTACGTCTATGCCATCGGCAGGGTTGAGGCCCGCTTTCCAAACCTTGCGGCGGAAAAGGAATTTGCACAGGCGACCGGACGCACGGATACCGCCGGGAAAACTGATCAGCAAAGCTTCCACGGCGTTCTGTCACAGCGGGAAAATCGCTATCTTGTCCGCCAGCTTTGCTGGGTGTTAAGCATTCAGGGATTGGAAACTTATCTTCTTGTGCCGCGCGATCCGGCGGACATCGATCTATTGGTAGAAGCTATACGCCCGGCTCCGGGACCGGATGACATCGATGTAGTCATTGGAATGCGCGGCCCTATCGCCCCGGCCGCGATGTGCAACGGATTGATGGTGCCAATAGTCATATTCGACCAGATCTATTCGTTTGACCGGCCTGCTCTTATTAAGGCCATTCCAAAACCGGACAAGACAACCGCCGCGCAGTTCGGCCCGGCTGCTGAAGAACTGTTCAACAGGATAATGCAGATGACGGATAACGCCGGAGCGACCGACGAGCACCGGGCGCTTAACTATCTGACGATGCGCTACCCGGCCATCTATGCCAAAACGGCTGAGCAATACGGCCGCGACTTTTCACTGACCGGTGTCGAGGTGCAGGCTTCACCATTAAGCGGAACCCGTAACATGGTCGACGTCGTTTTTGCCTACACTGACCGCAAGAGTGATTTTACCGAGAAGTTTTTCGTGCGCTGCGACATGACTGAGGAATTCCCTTTCCTGGTCAAAAAGATGTCGCCCTATTATGAGCGCTGAACTTGAGAATGATAGGAGGTAAAGAAATGAATATCCCAGGATTTAATGCAGAAATGTCAGTACACAGAGCGATAAATCAGTATGGCTTAGTCGCGTCGCGACAATCACCCGCATCACGAGTAACGCCGCAAGCTTGCACGACAAGGTGCAGAAGCGTTGTCAGACCCGAGTTATGTTTCTGGGTTCCTTTCCCATTCTGTTTGTGGCCGCAGCGTGAATGTAACACCTTGTGCGATCGTTGAGCCTGAAAATGATAGGAGGTAAAAGAAATGAGTATCCCCGGATTTACTGCGGAAAACTCGACCAACAAAACAACTGGACATTTCCGGTCTGAAATAGTTCGAAATTTCGGCGGTGTAAAGAATGACAACCAAGTTTACCCGCAAAAACCAAATAGCGAGAACACGCCCGGCGGCAAATGCTATGGACGGATTTCGGGCACCACTATTAGCGGTACCTACGACTCAATGGGACGTTGCTGCACGGCTCCTTCGCCAAACAACTTTCCCGTTTGCATAGATTGTGATTACCCAAACAAATGCTATGACAGGGCCGTGAAGACCAGAATTTTCGATACGCTTGGCAATTTCCAGCAGGGTACTTTTACTCAAGGTTAGTTGTTCGCTATCTGGCGGTAAAAATGACCGCCTCGACCGGTAAACAAGATATTCGAAGGAGAAACTGAACCATGAACACGCCAGGATTTACCGCGGAAGCATCGCTCGAAAAGAGAGCCACATTTTACGGAATGATCAATCCGGCAAAGGTAACTCTCGCCGGACAGACCGTGACTCCCGCTCTTCCGATTATCGATTCAATTTTGCGTGGAGCCCGCTGCGTAGCGGCATGCACTTTGTGTGCTCTCGCCGGAGGCGTCGGCCCAAACTGCTGGGTTTGTCGAAACTGTATCATCATCGCGACAAGCGTGCAGGCCAAAATGTAGGGCAATGAAGCAAAAAACGTTAATTTAATGAAATAAACCGCCACCCGTAGGCTTAATAAAGGAGATACAATATGAACATCATGAAAATGCCAGGATTCACTGCTGACCAGGCCTTGAACGCACCGCTCGGGCGGTATCGAAGTGGTCACTCGACCGAGCCGAGTTCAAATACCGTCATCCCAGCAATTCCGGCGTGCCGAAACTGCGACGGCATCCTCGAACGATGCGAAAATAATAATTGGCGTCCACGGGCCCTTTGCAATGCATGCGCCAGAGGCAATTGCTACGAAGAACCGCCGATGCCGGATCCGTACCCAAACCCGTGGGACTCGGGCCCGCCGCACTGGATTTATGATTAGACATGCTGGCTTTAGATATTTTGAATTTCTAATGGAGGCACAAGATGAGCATTCCCGGATTTAATGCAGAATTATCTCTTAGCGCGGTGGAGAAAGCATATACAGCATCTGGCGTAATGGCTAACTCAAACGCGGTAAGAGTTTTGCCAATGCTGGATAATATATGCGGCAATTGCGAAACTGTCGGCGGATTCGGCGGTATCTCCGGCGTCGGCCGGAGATCGTGTTGCCGCAAACAATTTACCTACGATCCGATAACAAAACGATATACGCAAACATGGTCGTGCTGGTTTGAGTCGTGTACGGCGGAGGCCAAGGTCAATCGCTGGCTTTCCTTTTAGAACGCCGGAGTCCGAAAAGCATATCGGCGCAGTGCTTTTGACCATGGGTTCCAATTTGATGAACAAGTTCTAATCAGGAGTAGGAGGTCTGACATGCAAATACCGGAGTTTACGGCACAAGCGTCACTCTACAGGACGAGCAACCACTATCGCTCCGGCCGCCTCAACAGCGTTTCCGATAATCGGGTTTACACCGCGGATTGCTATAGTAACTGTCATAACCCGTGTGCTAAAGATTGCTCGGACTTGATAGGAGCCTCTCGCGGAGCCTGTCTGCGGGGCTGCGTAAAGGAGTGCCGCGACCTCTGCGGTCCGCTCCCGCCTCCACCGCCGCCCCAGCCGGTCAGTTGCGGCAATTTCATGTGTCCTCCTAACTTTGTTTGCTGTCCACGCGGTTGTGCCAGACCAGGCTCGACCTGTTGCGGTCTCGGAGCCTGTCCGCCAGGTACATCTTGCTGT
>JANNGV010000057.1:0-1967 GCA_031404055.1 Chloracidobacterium sp. | reverse complement strand
AAGATCACTTTTTCGCAATGAAATCCTCGCAGATCATTACCGTTCAGCGAGATTACGTCCACACCATTGTCGGTTGGAATGACTGAGACCACCATGTGATCTTTGCGAACCTTATCTTTTACTTTGTTGGCAAAGTGGTTGACGAAACGGCCGTTGCCTTCGGGAAACGTAATAAACGGCTGCGATTCGTCCCCACTTTTGCGTATACGCGAGCAGAAATAGAACAAACCGGCCCAGGCAGACGTTTGATCAAGCTTAAGCCCGTAATCGTCGCGGCACGCATAGTCGCAGTACCAGATCAGCCGCTCGGACGTAAACCCTTTCTGCCGGAGCCATTCGCCGAACGTGATCTTATCGAGCCCCGTCACCTCCGCATCGTCCGAACAAAACGCCGACGGAACGACAAAGGCACGCCTGCCTTTCGCGTCTCGCCAGCTCACCCAATAGTCAATCTGTTTTTGAAAATCGGCATACTGGCGTTTGTCGTCCTCGTTCTCGCCTGCGTGCAGATAAAGCCCATCATACCATCGCCCTTTGTAGAAAACGCGTTCCTCGGGATCGCGGCATAAATACTGTTCCTTTACGATTATGTCACCGTTTTGATTCCGGCCATCAAGCAGTTCCATCTCCGCAAGGAGCGAGATGAGCCCGGTATTTTCCTGAAACGGCACCGGCAGGTAATGCGCTCCCCAAGGATAACCGACAGGCTGCGCCGAACCGCTCCGCGATGTTCCGCCGACCTCTTTTTCAAGCTCAAGTAGAACGAAATCATTGAAATTTTCACTCGATAGTTTCCACGCGGACGAAAGCCCCGCAATTCCGCCGCCGATGATCGCAACTCTCACCTTTTGCCAATTCCCGGTCGGAACTTCGAAATTGCAGTTCTCTCTTAGAACATGTCCGAGCGTTGCATCCTGTCCAACGATCTCGCCTTCTGGAAATTTAGACACTGATCCATTCCGGCACGCCGCCATCGCAAACGGAGCGCCGAGGAAAGTCGTTAATAGTTCTCTGCGTGAAAGATTCACTCTTCGGAAAAACTGAAAACTGAAAAGTAAAAACTGAAAATGTTATTCACTCTTTCTCGCGGTTCTTAGTGAAGTTATGAGAAGGCCCTGCAATTCGCCGCAGTCGAAAAGTAGCGATTCCGCCTGTTGTTCCGTTATGAATTGTGAGTCTCGTAGTAGGCGCAGAATAAAGTGTGCCTTAAACGCTTCCTTATTTGCGATAGAATATTTCTGAATAAAGTCGACCCTGTTCTCTCCTTGTTTGCCTTCTTCAATGAGCAATCCAATGTTAGTTCCTGAATCTAAAATCTTTTTTGATAGAACGAATTCGTGTTTTTCGTCATGCAAAAATTCACTAAGCTTAACGATCCGCAAAGCAAATTTGTAGGATTTCTCTTGTAGTATATCCGTCATTTTCAGTTTTTAGTTTTCACTTTTTAGTTTGTCCGAAGGTTATTCAAACCGCCGCCATTCGGACTCGTAGTATCTAACCAATGCCTGATTATCAAGCCGATTGATCTCGATCTCTTCATCAGGCAGCGTCATGTCTTTCGGAAAATCAAACATTGCGGCGAATGAATTGTCATTGAGAAACTTCAGGTCAACGTCGTGCGGCGGATTCTTTGGCGTTTCGAACGGCTGGAGTTTCGCTAGGGCATAGCCCCAGACGCCGAAGCTTGGGACAGTGGTTTGATATGGTTTGACGGTAAAGCCGACGGATTCCAGTGTTTTTATGATCGACCAGTATGATTTTCGCGCGATAAGCGGCGACGTGCATTGGATGACGACGGCCGAATTCGGTTTGAGCTTTTGCTTCAGCAGATTGTAAAAGCGTGTCGAATAGAGTTTGCCGAGAGCGAAATTGTTCGGGTCGGGAAAATCGATGATGGCGATGTCGAATGGTTCAATTTCCTTGTTATCGAGCCAGACGAAAGCGTCACCGTTTGTTGCCGTTACACG
>JANNGV010000056.1:0-2663 GCA_031404055.1 Chloracidobacterium sp. | reverse complement strand
GCCAAGGCTTATAACATCTTGGTCGAAGAAGCGAACATCGCCCTTCGCGGCTTGTTCATCATCAATCCGGAAGGCGTTTTGCAGTATTCGGTCGTTCACGACCTGAACATCGGACGCTCAGTGGATGAAACGCTTCGCGTGCTGCAGGGCCTGCAAACAGGCGGAATGTGCTCGGCGGATTGGACGCCGGGTCAGGAAAACCTGGAGGGTTAGTAAATCGTCAATCGTCAATCGTCAATCGGATGCGGAATTTCGATTCACGATTCACGATTTACGATTGTCGAATCACGGAGAAAAAACAATGCCAATGAGAATTGGGGACGCGATGCCGTCGTTCGAAGGGGCGACCACATGGTTTAACGGCTCGCCGGAAGACATACAGGAACATATTAAGGGCAAGCCGACGCTTGTTCATTTTTGGGCGGTTTCGTGCGGCATCTGCAAGGATAAAATGCCGCAGTTAAACGAGCTGAAGCAAAAATACGGAGCGTTGGGACTGCAGACGGTCGCGATCCATATGCCGCGATACGAGGCGGATACGGATCTCGATACGGTTAACCAGGCGATTAAAGCAAACCACATCACCGAACCGACGGCCGTCGACAGCCTGCATAAGCTGAAACATGCGTTTTTGAACGAGCAGGGCTGGGTGCCGGTTTATTATTTATTCGATGCGGATGGAAAGCTGAAAACGCGTGCGGCCGGCGAATTCGGCGTAGGGGTTTTGAAAACGGCACTGGATAAGATGTTTGCTACGCAGGCAGCTCAAGCGTAAATGCGGGAGTTTTTTGCCCGCGAATAACGCGAATAGACGCGAATAAAGAAATCATCAACTGATCAATTTCTTATTCGCGAAAATTCGCGTTATTCGCGGGCAAACTCTTTATGCGATCCGCGTCAAATTAACGGCATGCTTCTGAAAATGTAGTATAGGATAAATACGCTCACTGCGATCGACCCGATCAGCAGCAAGATCAAAAAACCGATTATTCCGAATACAAAGATGTAGTCGCTGGTTGTGCCTTTGCCTTTTCCGGTAGCACGCGTGCGAATCAGGTCCATGTTCTGCTTGTTCGCTTTCCAGATGAAATCGAACGCGTCGCCGATGAACGGAATTATTCCTACCAAATAATCAAGCCCGATATTGAACGCCATCCGCAGCAACGTTATCTTCGGAACGCCGTAGCGGACGCCAGCGAGGAGAATGTAAAACGAAGCGAACGATGTGATCGTATCGCCGACATTGGGGATAAGGCCTATCAGCGAATCAAGCCCGAAACGCCAGCCGGTGCCGGGAACGCGAAAAAGGCCATCGAGATAATGCGAAAGGTTTTCGAGGCCTTCTTCGATCTCGACCTGTGTAGGCTCCTTTCGAGACATGCCGAGGATGCCGCGTTTTTTTACTTCTTCCATAAGATTTCATCACACAGACACGGAGACACAAGAGTCTAAGGCCTTTTCCGACTCTCTGTGCCTCTGCGTCTCGGTGGTGAATTTCCTTCTATAATTCTAACCGCGATTATCTTATCGCCGCGGACTATGTTATCTACGACTTTCATGCCGGTTTCGTTCACTCGGCCAAAAACGGTGTAGCCGCCGTCGAGGTGCGGCTGCGGCGAGTGGGTGGCGAACCATTGCGAGCCGCCGGTGTCTTTGCCGGACAGGGCCATGCCGACAGCGCCGCGATCATACGGCATCATGTTTACCTCACAGCGGATCGACCAGCCAGGCCCGCCGTTGCCATCACCGCGAGGATCGCCGTCCTGCATTACGAAATTAGGTACGACGCGGTGTACCTCTATTCCATTGAAATAGCGTGCTTTGGCAAGTTTAACGAAATTATCTACGGTCAGCGGCGCGTCTTCGGGCAAAAGGTCGATGGTAAATGTGCCTTTACCGGTTGTGAACACCGCTTTTACAGAGCCATTCTTTCGCGAAATCGCACGTCGATAATCGGCGTCGGTATTCAGAACCTGGCCAAGCCGGGTGCTGGAAACGGTCGAGTAAGGCAAAACCTCTCGCGTCCTATACCTCTTGGCGCTCTCCATCGCCTTGGCAATCGATGGGAACTCTTGCTGAAGGTCTTTGTCAGCGAGCAGCTCGAACGCCTGACGATCTTCGTCACCGTCAGCGTGGCGCCCTGGTCGTCGTTGGTGATCGTGCAGGTCTTGCTCTGGCCCAGCGCGATCGTCACGCTGCCGTTGGAGGCGCAGTCGCCACCGATGGTGCCGGTGTAGCCGGCCAGAGGCGTCTCACTGACGGTATACGTGCCGGGGTTGACCGGGTTGGCCACGCCGCTGGTCACCGACGTCGTGCCGATGAAGAGCGGGAAGTCGGCCACGACCGCCGAGCCGCCATTGTTGTTGGTGACGATCTTCGTCACCGTCAGCGTGGCCGGCTGGTCGTCGTTGGTGATGGTGCAGGTCTTGCTCTGGCCCAGCGCGATCGTCACGCTGCCGTTGGCGGCACAGTCGCCACCGATGGTGCCGGTGTAGCCGGCCAGTCCCGTCTCACTGACGGTGTAGGTGCCGGGGCTGACCGGATTGGCCACGCCGCTGGTCACTGACGTCGCGCCGATGAAGAGCGGGAAGTCGGCCACGACCGCCGAGCCGCCGTTGTTGTTGGTGACGACGGACTGTTTGGCGGGTTCATGCCTCATCGCG
>JANNGV010000055.1:0-2174 GCA_031404055.1 Chloracidobacterium sp. | reverse complement strand
TACATGGAAAAAAGGGCGAAACAACGGCAATAACATACCGTTGCCGAATGGCTTATTAAATCAATTTAATTATCGAAGTACAAGCCGGTCGCATGCGGCCCGGCGCTTGCAGCTAGAGGCGGTCGACCTTTTTGGCTTTCGGCCGGGGCGACTTTTCGTGCGGCTCAGTATGCGGGTCCAAAATCGAATGTCTGGCCTTATGTTCGAAGCGCAGGCCGGAGCGGACGATCTCCGCAAAAAAATCAACATCGTAGTCCGCTTCACGAGCCATCTCCTGGCGTATCTCGATCAGGACTTCCAGAAATTTTGGGCGACGATACATCTGTAGTGAATCGTGAATAGTAAATCGTGAATAGTCAAGGGAACGAGGCTTGGAGAGCGTTAACTATGTACCAGAAATTCGGGAGTGACGATGACGGGAGAGAAAAATCCGGCGGCGGCGTTAAACAGGCGTACGCGGGCCTGTTTGCGCACGTTGGCAAGATGGCCGAAATTCCACGTGACGAGATAATCGACCTTATGGAATGAGGCCAGTGCCATGTGGACGGCGTCGGCAATGAACTTTCGATGAAAAATGCCGCGTGAAATATAACCCTCAGCCAGAATAGCGACCTCTTCGGCCAGATCGAGGCGGTCTAGGTCTTTGATGATTTTGAGATAACCGGTGCGGTGCGGCTCGTCAATCCGTTCAAGCTCACGCTGCACAAGGATCGAGCTGTAAACCTGATATTCCGACAGCTCATGCTCGAACCAGCGAATAGTCAGGTCGCGGCGAAATGGATCGCCGTTATCGAGATATGCCCCTATGACCGATGTTTCAAGATATAAACTCAGCTTCATTATTTACTAAGGTAAATCTATTTTATCATCCCTGATGAAATCCTTTTGTTCGATCTTGTTCATCTTGTTCCGTGGTTTCCCCTTTTTACCACCGAACGAAAGAACTCGAAGGAATGAAATTTCAAGTTTTGTGATCTTTGTGTCTTGTCTTCGTGTTTTTGGTGTTAAGATTTTAAATACACAAGGACACGAAGTTCTTTCACAAAGGCCACAAAGGAAGACAAAACTTTAACAACTTTTTGACCTGAAGCTATTGTTCCACAGTTATCGGAACAAATGTGACCCTGGAATTCCTAAAATCAAACGTCATACGATAGTTTCGCAAAAAATTTCCGCCGAGAATCCCGGCCTGCTCAAATCCGGATGCTTCATTTATCAGATCAAGATCGAGAGCGATCGCCGTAATCCCCCTTCTGGAATGCGCACCAAAGCTAACGCGCGGAAGCTGGAACGACGTCACGCCGTCCGTTACGCCGGCCGAGCCGATAACCCGCATTTTTTCGGTGTTCGCGAATGGGCTTACGGCTTCCATGCCGGCAATATCATCGGATATTACAGAAACACTCGCACCTGTATCCACAATAAAATTCAGCGGCACCGCAATACCCTCAAGCTGCACTTCGCCGCTCAAAAAGCCGCTCGATGTCAGCCGAAGCGGCAGCGAAACGCTGTTTGCCTGTTCAACGGCATCCATCTCTTCAGGATTCTTTGTCAGCGAGAAGGTCAGATTTCCGTAATCGATCGTCGTTAAAAACTTCGAGATAAGCGAAAGGCCGATATAGCCGTCAATACCGTTTCCGTCGTTATGGAACTTCCGAATATAGACCGGCACGTTTCTAATTTCAACTTCGCCGATGTCCACCTGTTTTAGAAAGCCATAAACGATCTCAAACCGGCCATCGCCGCCGATTCCCTTCGCAAATCCGCCCTTGGTTATCGGATTGATCTTTAAGCTTTTTGCCGTTTTATCGGAGATCACCGAAATGCCCGAACCGGTGTCGAGGACAAAATTAAGAGCCGCATCGCGGCCATTGACCTTTAACTGAATAATCGGCCGGTTGCCGGTTAACTGAAATGGCACCGACGTTTTCCGGCCGCCCTGCGTGGTGTACAGCGACTGACGCTGTCCTAAAAAATTTAGAAAGTTAATGAGCCCCTTTATCCGTGCCCGCCGTTCATCGTCAGTATCGCGCGATACGCTAAGAAATCTTTGGTAAGCTTCGGCCGCTTCTTTGTACTTCTCGGACCGGGCGGAAACCTGGGCCAAAGCAAATAGATAGTCGGGCTGTTCGGGGTCGTGAAATACAGCCTCCTGCAGGTTATCAAGACTGTCC
>JANNGV010000054.1:0-2268 GCA_031404055.1 Chloracidobacterium sp. | reverse complement strand
CATTCACCACCGGTGTCAGATTTTGCAGCACGCGCACCTCGCGCTCCAGTTGCTGTTGCGTCGCGCTCTTGGTCTTGATCGCGCGCAAGGCCGGTACTGCGTCGATGATTTTCAACAGCGTCGGCAGTGGATAACCCTGGCCGCTTGATAGCGCGTATTGAAAAGCGATCAGCGGCAGGTCAGCAGCATCGGCGATGCGCCTGAAATGTGCGAGCGCCATTTCCGGGCGTTGTCCACCGGTGAACGGATTGGGCGGAAACACCAGCAGCGCCGATGCGCCGCCGTCAGCCGCCATGCGCGCGATGCGCGCCGCTTCCAGACTGCCATCGGCATAGACGCCGGCGATGATCGGCATCTGCGCGCCGACTTCGTCCTGGGTGATGGCAAGAATCCTGCGCTGCTCATCGAAGGTGCACGACGCCACTTCCGATGCGTGTGCGTTAATGGTTATAGCGCTGATACCCTCAGTCGCGCACACATCGCGCAGATGCGCGCGATAGGACGTCTCGTCGATGGACAGATCGTCGTTGAAGTCGGCGGTCGTCGATTTGCCCGAACCGCTAAGACCCGTAAACCAAATGCAGACGCCCTGCCGGTGCCGCGGCGGATAGGATGCCGAAAGAATTTGTGAAACCTCAGGCCGCGTGAACCAATCAGGCAGTTCTTTGCCGACGCTTAAAAAATCTTCACGGATCTGTGTTCCGGAAAGCGATAATGTGTTGGAACCTATCGTAATTTTGTCCACCTCTTAGTTTTTACCGGCATCGGGCAGGTACGCGAACTCCTTGAAGGCAAGTATATTGACGCCGATCTCAGAGCTCAATTCCGTTGCCAGATTTTGGGCGGCCGACGGTGAATAAAACGGCTTTCCCTGTGAATCAACGCCGGGACTGGCATGATCGCGACCGACGATAAAATGACTGGCTCCGTAATTTCGACGGATTATCGCATGCCATACGGCCTCACGCGGCCCGGCCATCCGCATCGCCAACGGCAGCAGGGCGAGCAGGACACGATCCTTCGCGTAGGCAAGCTCGGTAACGGCCTTATACGTCCTTACACGGGTAAAATAATCTATATCGCCTTCCTTCGTCATTCCGACAACCGGTTGCAGCAGAAGCGTTCCGTCGGTCATATCCAATGCTCGTTTTGTCATTATTTCGTGAGCGTAGTGGATCGGATTGCGCGTTTGAAAGGCCACCACGTTTCCCCGACCGGTTGCCTCAAGTCTTTGACGCGTTTGGGCCGGAGAAAGCCGTAAATCCTGAAAATCATGGTACATGGGCAATTTCAGGACCCGAAGCATTCCCGCGAGATTGTATTTACCCCAGCGATACATCTCAGAAACAAGTGGATGGCGAAGGTCGTTTGTGCCGAAAACCGCGGAGGCCATCAGTTCGCGGTCCCATTCATAAATTTCTTCGATTTCAAGGAGGGCAAGTAGATCGTTCTTCGCATCCCGCAACGCGACTTGTTTTCCAACTGCAATATTAGTGAGATCATTTACCGAAAGCGTGATCGGGATCGGAAAAATAGTTCCGTCGGCAAGACGCATCTCTTTAACGACGTTCTCGTGATCGGCCTCATTCATAAATCCGCGAAGCGGAGAAAAGGCCCCCGTAGCCAACAGCTCGAGATCGCAGGTTTCACGTTGCGTCAATTGTATCGAGTGAAGCCCCGAGGCGTCCGCGAACAATTCCCGGCGTTCATCGAACGGAACCGTCAGATCAACCAAATTGCCTTTATACGGCGAAACGAGAGTTGTTTTTTCATTCATTCGAAAGCAGCGATATGTACGTTTGACCTTGTATTATAAAAGCGTGATTCTCCCACAAACCGCCGCCAGCCCGCAATCCGACAAGGAAGGTCGATTATATTCAGCATAAGGCCGATGGCGATTCGGTAAAGAGCGACATTAGAGTAAACTCTAATTGGTTGCCGAAATGAAAGCGTAAAGTTATCATTTGCATTCTTAAAGTGGGAAATTATACGGGGTTAGGCCGTGATTTTTACCAATAGCTGTCTGGAGTTTTTGATGATCAATAAGGGCGTGGAAATTGCTCCCGCAATTGGAAAATTGGGGGTGTTGCTTGTCGGGCTAGGAGCTGTCAGCACAACGTTTGTTGCTGGTGTTGAGGCGATAAAACGCGGATTGGCGGCTCCCGTCGGCAGTTTGACGCAGATGGGCACCGTCCGGCTAGGAAAGCGGACCGATAACCGGTCGCCCAAGATCAAGGATTTTGTCCCACTTGCCGAACTCGATGACAT
>JANNGV010000053.1:0-1517 GCA_031404055.1 Chloracidobacterium sp. | reverse complement strand
CTTCAAAACGGCGAAAGAGCGTTCGGAGGCCGCAATTTTGGAATTTCAGGCGGTTGCGGAGAAGTACGGCGGAGCAATTGGTGACAAAGCAAAATATTTTGCGGCGGTCAATCGTCTAAACGTCGATCGCCCAGCCGGCGTGACGGAACTCGAGTCGCTGTCAAAATCGAATGACGAAGTCGGCAAACTCGCAAAGTTCGCCCTTGCGCAGACCCGTGCGGATGACGGCAAACCCGATGAGGCAATTGCGCTGTACAAGGAGCTTGTCGCCACTACGGACCCGATCGTTTCGAAAGATACGATAAACTTCGAGATGGCGAAGATCTACGAAAAACAAGGCAAAAAGCCGGAGGCTGTTGAGCTATTGTTCAATATTGTGAAACCGGCAAGCGAGGCAAAAGATCTTGAAGGAAAACCGGCGATCTTGAGCCCGGCTGCCCGTGCCGCTAAAGAGAAGCTGCTGGAACTTGATCCTGAAAAATCGAAAGAGATTCCCGAACCGGTAGTCGATACTCCGGGTGGAAATCAACTGAACATGTAAACGGGTTTTCCGATCAATACCCGGAATAAAATGAGTGAAATAACCGAATCGAAGCCCGCTGACGGATCGCATACGCAGAGTCCTGTGTCGGTTCGAGTTTCGGCTTATGGCTACATTGCCGCTTTATTTGTCGGAAGTTTCTTCTCCGCTCTCGCAATCTACCTTGAAGCAAATATCGTCGGATATGTCCTCTTCGGCACTAGTTGGCTGCTTCTTCCGATACTCGCCCTGACAGACAAGATCGTTTTTAACGGCAAGCGGCTGCATCGTTCCGGTTTGCTGCCAAAGGCCTGGGCCTATCTGACCAAGTCGCGCATCTGGCTTAAATTAAAGGATGTCGAGCAGGTAGAGACGCAGGCATTTCCGACGCTAAAACGCGGCGGCAAGGTATTCTATAAATACAAAACGTCGATTCGCGGAAAGGGCGTCGATTTCTCGTTCTCTTCGGGCGGTCCCGAATATCGGCAGATGATCCGCGCCGTATTGCCGCGTATCGCTGAAAATGTCCTCGATAATCGCTCGCTCGAGGTACGCGATTATATACCGGAGCCGAAACAGACCAGACTTAAAGCCTCGCTATCGAACATACCGCCCGCCGATGTGCTTGAGAATTCGTTCCGGCAAATTCAGCTGAAAAAAAAGGCCGCAACGACCGTAGACTCTTTTGCACGCGAGGGAGACGGCGTGGAAAAGGTTAAGAGCCTGAGGATCCTCGCCAACGAGTTGAAGCTGTCAGGATCGCACCTACAGGCATTGGAAACTTTTCGGCGGGCCGCATTATTAAAGCCCGCGGATGCCTGGCTTTTATTCGAATTCGCCCGGTGCCTGCAATCTTTTGCGGGTTCCGAAGGGAACAGCAAGCTTGAACGCAAGGCAGTCGCGATGATGCGGCTTTCGGAATTGCGGGCCGGAAACGATGGTGACCTGCTGGCGCGTCTTGGCGAAAGCTACTTTCAACTGGGCGAGTGGCGGCGTG
>JANNGV010000052.1:0-8127 GCA_031404055.1 Chloracidobacterium sp. | reverse complement strand
AAGCAGGCGATCATCTACCTCCCAAAAGCGATGCCCGACCCGCGTTCGCCCGAATTCACGCAGCTTGCCGCCGGCGAGATCGTCAAGATCCTACAGATCACAAACGGCCGGGCATTTGTTCTGGCAACAAGCAATGCGTCTATGAAGGCCTTGTACGAACTCGTCTCATCGCGCGTTAGCTTCCCATGTTTTGTGCAGGGCACAATGTCAAAAACCGGCCTGCTCGAAAAATTTCGCGAAACGCCGAACGCCGTTCTGTTCGCCACCGCCAGCTTCTGGCAGGGCGTCGATGTCCAGGGCGAACAGCTTTCGTGCGTCATCATCGACAAGCTCCCGTTCGCCGTCCCGACCGACCCGCTGGTCGCCGCCCGCTCCCGTTTCGTCGACGAAAACGGCGGCAACTCATTCTTCGACTACAGCGTTCCGCAAGCCGTTATCTCCCTAAAACAAGGAATCGGCCGCCTAATCCGCAGCAACTCCGACCGCGGTGTAATCGCCCTCCTCGATCCCCGGCTTCGAACAAAGCGCTATGGCAAGGATTTCCTCACAAGCCTGCCGAGGATGCGTATTACGAGTGATTTGGACGAGGTTGGTATAATATTTGGCGGCAAGTAAACAAAGATGAGGTGCAACTCGATGAATCGAAACCATTTTAGCTTGGTCATCTGTTCGCTGATCTTCGTTTCAGTCATTCTTGGGTGTGACGGTATGTCACACGTTTCAGGGGAGGTTTACGATTCCGAAAATTGGCCTATTAAGGAAGCGTCGGTCAAGTTTAGCGCCGGTCATGACGAAAAATACCCATGCGAGATCAAAACAAGTGTGGACGGAAGCTTTAACTGCGGGTTGACACACGCGCCATTTTCCGGGGTTCCCCTCCATATTACGGTTTCTTAAAACCGGTTACAAGGTCTTTCAAATGGACTTCACGTCCGGTGAGGCCCACCGAAAGGCAGAAGGTAACCAAAGGTTCAGAATCGTTTTGGAGAATGAGTAACGCACAACGCCGATGATACGCCCGCCAAAAAGAGATCCACAAAACTCTCGTCTACAAGGATGAGTTCCGAAAGCTTCTTGATGACAATGGAATTGAGTATGATGAAAAGGATCTTTGGGAGTAAGAACTTTTGGATATGTCCTCATTTTACGAAGTAATGATCGAACGCAACTTCTCATCCGCGCATCAGCTGCGCGGGTATAAGGGGAAGTGCGAGAACCTGCACGGGCACAATTACAAGATCGAGATCTACGCGCGGGGCGACGAGTTGAATAACATCGGACTGCTGATCGATTTCGGCGATCTGAAATCGGCGGCGGACGAAGTAGTTAAGTACCTCGATCACCGCAATATCAATGAGTTGCCGCCTTTTGACGAAGAGCTAAACCCGTCGGCCGAAAATCTCGCCAGATTTATTCTCGATTACATCGCGTCGCGCGTGGACGACGGCCGCGTGGAGGTTTACAGGGTCCGCTGCTTCGAAACGCCGACGAGCATCGCCACTTACCAGATCGGCGCCTAAGAAAGTAAGTTCGAATTTTAGCAACTTGAAAACCTGTCCAAGCTGCCATACACAGTACACCGACGACACGCTGAGGTTCTGTCTGCAGGACGGAACGCCGCTCGAAATTACTTCCGTTACCGAGCAGCCGACGGTTTCGCTGGTCGGTCAGGAAGTGGAAACCGCCGCACGCTCAAACATCCGGGCTCGCGATTCTGAAGTCACGCAGTGGAAACCCAAAAGCGACGTTACGCACGCTTCGTCGATTAAGCCGCCACTGTCCTGGGGTGCGAAAACAGCTCTTGCCGTTGCCGCAACGGCCGTCGCGATGCTCCTGCTTTTCGGCGTCGCCGGTATCGGTGCATGGTTATATTTCAGCGGCGGCGGAGATGACATTGCGAAGAATACGAACACCGGCAACGGAAATCAGAATATTTTTCCTCCCGGAAACATGAATTCGAATGCACCGATCACGCCGACACGCACCATCGCTCCGTCGCCGACCAGGACCGCTAATTTAAACAGTAATTCACCAACCGCCTCCCCAACGTCCACGCCAAACATCAACAAACAGCAAGCCTCACGCGAAGTTTCGAGGGAAATTTATGACTGGAAATCACTTGCCGAATCGGGCGATCTCGATGCATATATGAGCAAATACTCACCCAACGTCGATTACTACCGCAAGCGTGGTGCGAGCACCGGTTTTGTACGCGGCGACAAGCAGCGGGCTTTTAGAATGTACAGCTCGATGGCCATTACGATCAGCAATATGGATGTTACGGTGGACGATTCGGGCGACCGTGCGGCTGCGGCCTTTGACAAGGAATGGGTTTTCGACGGAACCCACCGCTCGACCGGCAAGGTGCGGCAGCAGTTGCAGTTTCGCAAGGTAAACGGTCAGTGGCTGATCACCGGCGAACGCGATGTGAAGGTTTATTACACGAACTGAATGTCTCTTATTTATTCTTTCTTCCTTCCTCTTATTAATCTTATTTCGTGGTTCGGTTTTTCTTGACCACCGAGCGAGAGGAACTAAGGATGAACAAGAAGACAAAGAAAACGGATTCTTTGCCGTAGGTCCAACGAGCCTGTTGGCCGAACTTATATTATGAAAGCTCTTAGAGTAGATAACTGTGAGTTGAGGCTCACGGATATTCCGTCACCCGCCGGGACTGCTGAAGCCTTCGTCAGAGTAGTCCGTTCCGGCATATGTAACACCGACCTTGAGATCATCCGTGGCTATGCGGGTTTCAGTGGCACTATCGGACACGAATTCGTCGGTGTGGTGGAAGCCGCGAATGATCGCCCGGACCTGATCGGAAAACGCGTTGTCGGCGAGATAAACGCCGGTTGCGGAATATGCCCGCTTTGCCTTTCGGGTGATTCGCGGCATTGCCTGCGGCGAACCGTTCTTGGTATTCATGGCCGCGACGGCTGCCACGCCGAATTTCTCACTCTACCGTCGCAAAATCTTTTTGAAGTCCCAGATAACGTATCAGACAATGAAGCCGTCTTCGTCGAGCCGCTCGCCGCTGCCTACGGGATAACCGAGCAAGTGGACATAGGCCCCGAAACCGGCGTTGCCGTTATCGGCGACGGCAAACTTGGCATCCTATGCGCAATGGCTCTCGCCCTAAAATCATCACATATAACTCTCATCGGCAGACACCGCTGGAAGCTCGGCATCGCTGAATCGGCCAATATTGAGGGAATTCTGGATACAGACGCCAGCAAATTAGCCCGGCACTTCGATGTTGTTGTCGAAGCAAGCGGTTCGGAATCGGGATTCGAAACCGCCCTCGACCTTGTAAAACCACGCGGCAAGATCGTCCTCAAATCGACTTTTCACGGAACACCGACGTGGCAGGCGTCGCGCGTCGTTGTCGATGAAATTACGATCGTCGGCTCTCGCTGCGGCCGTTTCGCCCCGGCGCTTGAGCTTTTGGCTAATAAAAAGATAAGCGTAGGTGGTCTGATAAGCGAGGAACACAAGTTGGCTGACGGCGTCAAGGCAATAGATCGTGCCTCGCAAAAAGGTATTTTGAAGGTGCTGCTTACAATGGACAGTTAGATCTCAAGTCCGAAACTTGGAAGCCGGTAGAGATGCCCGCGCGTCTCAAAAGCCGTTCAACTCTAGCCCGCTTCAAAAAATTTCGCACAAAATAGCTAATTTGGTATACTTGCGACATATAAAATAAGCGTTATCGGAATCTCGATTTTTGAGGAGTATTACTGATGTTCCAATTTCACCGAAAACTTCGCCTCCCGCGTACTGTTTGGCCCGTGTTTATCGCGGTGATCGTTTTGTCGGCGTCGGCCGCCTTCGCACAGACACCGGAAACCGGCGAATTGCCGCGAACCGTAATCGTCTCGCCAGAGCAGCTTTCCAATTCGTTTGCGACGGTCGCTAAAATGGTCGAACCGGCCGTTGTCAGCATTGACACAAAAGGAAAGATGCCGGAGTTTACGGCGAAGGGCGAGGTGAAACCAGGCGATTCAGATGACGTACTGGATTTTTTCCGCCGGCAAATGCCTCGCCGTCCTTCATATTCGGTCGGCAGCGGCTTTATCGTCGATAAACGTGGCTATATTTTGACAAATGCTCATGTCATTGCTGACGCCGTCCGCATTACCGTCAAGCTTGATTCGGGCGAAGAACTTCTGGCAAAGGTCATCGGCGAAGATGAATTGACCGATCTGGCCGTGCTCAAAGTTGAGGCGGGCAAGGACCTGCCATTCATAAAGTTTGGCGATTCAAGCCGTTCACAGGTGGGTGATTGGGTCCTGGCGATCGGTTCGCCGTTCGGCTTGTCGCGGACGGTGACCGCAGGAATCATCTCGCAGATGAATCGCGAAACGCCCAGCACAACTGTTTTTCAAAGATTTATCCAAACTGACGCGGCTATAAACCGCGGTAATTCTGGAGGCCCGCTCGTCAATATGAAGGGCGAGGTGATCGGCATCAATTCACAGATCGCCACCTCAAACGGTGATTCGAATGGCGTCGGTTTTGCGTTCCCGTCAACCGAAGCGGCGGTTGTTTTCGATCAAATTTTGAAAAGCGGAAAGGTCCGCCGCGGCTATCTAGGCGTCAGCCTGGAATCGGTAAAAACTGAATTTGCAAAGGTTTATGGCATCAAGGACGGCAAAGGTGCGATCGTTCTGGATGTATCTGATCCAAAAAGTGCGGCCGGCGTTGCCGGTTTGAAGTCCGGCGACGTGATAGTCGAATTTGACGGAAAGCCGGTTGAAAGTGCGCAGGATTTGATTGCCAAAGTATCGGCCACGCCGCCCGATCAATCGGTAGCCCTCTATTATCTGCGCGAGGTGGGTGCAAATGTTGAACGTAGAGCGACTTCGCTGCGGCTCGGCGAGCGCCCAAATCAGGGGCGAAGCGGCGATAACCCGCTGCCCGTAAAGCTTCCGTTAAACCGCGTCAACGAAGAAGTTAAGCCGTTTGGGCTGACGCTGACCGGGATCACGCCCGATATCGCGGCCCTGTACAAGATCGACGGGCAGAAAGGCTTGCTTGTTAAAGAGATCAACCCCGAAAGCTATATTGCGGACGTTAAATCGTCGAGCGGCGTCGAGGCTCTTGGCGAAGGCGACCTTATCCAGCGTATAAACCGCGTCGCGGTGACGGATGCCAAGTCATTCGCCGCCATCGTCAGCAAATTAAAGCCGGGCGATGCTGTCGTTCTCCACGTCCTAACATTTAACCAGAGGACTCGAGTCACGCAGTTAAAGATAGTCCAATTTTCGGTCCAATAACCTCAAGTCCAAATGTCTAAAGTTCAAGGTCCGATGTCGGAAATTCCGAATTGGACTTTGGATTTTCGACTTTGGACTTTAGACTTAGAGAGTTATGGCTAAAGCAAAAGAAGCAAAATCAAAAAAAACATCCACCAAAACCTATCACAATTACATTGCTGGCGAATGGGTAAAAAGCTCTTCGGGCGAATGGTTTGATAACATAAATCCTGCTGACACAACAGATATCGTCGGCCGGTTTCCAAGTTCTAACGCGGAGGATGTTAACCGCGCCGTCGAGGCGGCAAAAAATGCCGCGACAAAATGGCGCCGGACTCCTGCGCCGAAACGCGCCGAACTCCTATTTACTTTGGGTGAGATACTGCGTGAAAATAAGGACGAATTTACACGCCAGATGACCCGCGAAATGGGCAAGGTCCTCAAGGAAGCCGGCGGCGACGTTCAGGAAGCGATCGACTGCACTTATTACACCGCCGGTGAAGGACGGCGGCTCCACGGCTTTACCACGCCGGCCGAGATGCCGAACAAATTCGCGATGTGCGTTCGCCAGCCGGTCGGCATTTGCGGGCTAATCACGCCGTTCAATTTCCCGATGGCAATCCCATCGTGGAAGCTTATTCCGGCGTTGGTGTGCGGCAACACGGTCGTTATCAAATCGGGCGAGGATGTTCCGCTTTCCACGATAAATCTGGTTAAAGCATGTGAAAAGGCCGGAATCCCGAAGGGCGTCGTCAACGTTGTCAACGGCTTTGGCGAAGCCGGTGCCGCGCTCGTCGATCACAAGGACGTGCGGCTCATATCATTTACCGGTTCGACCGACACCGGCCGCATGATCGCCGAAGCCTGTGCCCGCGATAACAAGATCGTCAGCCTCGAAATGGGCGGCAAAAACGCGATCATCGTCATGGACGACGCAGACATCGACAACGCCGTCGAAGGCTCGCTGTGGGGAGCGTTCGGAACAAGCGGCCAACGCTGCACGGCCTCATCGCGTCTTGTCGTTCACAAAAAAGTGTACAAAAAATTCTGCGAGAAATTCGTCGAGAAGGCAAAACGGCTGCGTGTCGGCAACGGCCTCGACCCGAAAACCGAGGTCGGCCCGGTGATAAATGAAGACGCGATGCAGAAGATACTAGGCTACATTCATATTGGCAAAAACCAGGATAAAGCGACGCTCGCATGCGGCGGAAACCAGCTTACGAAAGGCGAGTACAAAAACGGCTATTTTATTGAACCGACTGTATTTACGGATGTAAAACCGGGAATGAGGATCGAGCAGGAAGAGATCTTCGGCCCGGTGACTAGTGTCGTTCCGTTCTCGACGCTCGACGAGGCCATCGACATCGTAAACGGCGTCAAATACGGCCTCTCGTCCGCCATCTACACGCAGGATGTCAATCAGTCGTTCTACGCTATGCAGGAGCTCTACACCGGCATCTGCTACGTAAATTCCGCCACCATCGGCGCCGAAGTCCATTTACCATTCGGCGGCACAAAAGGCACCGGCAACGGCCACCGCGAAGCCGGAACCCAGGTCCTGGATATCTTCAGCGAATGGAAATCGCTATATATCGATTACTCGGGCAAACTGCAGAAGGCCCAGATCGATGCGGTTGAGATTTAACAACAGAATAGGAGAGAAAGGGCGGAAAAGCTCTTTCGCATTTCAAAAAGGCCGCGGTTTTGCGTAAGTTATTTTCCCAGATCAGCTTCGATCTTTTCAGTCAGCCTTGCGTCATCTGGCGTGACGTCGGGAGCAAAGCGTGCCACAACCTTGCCATTCTTGCCGACGAGAAACTTCTCAAAATTCCATAACACATCGGTAGGATCGACGCGTGTGTGCCCAAAGTTGCGGAGCCTTTCTTCCATACCGTCGCCATTGTTTACGTTGGTTTCGGAATGGGCATCGATCAGGTTTTTGTAGAGCGGATGTCGGTCCTCGTTGATGCTGATCTTCGAGAACATCGGGAACTGTACGTTGTAGTTTGTCGAACAAAACTCCTTAATCTCTTCTTCTGTCCCGGGTTCCTGGCCCTTAAAATCGTTTGACGGAAACGCCAAGATCTCAAAGCCTTTATCACGATAACTCTCGTAAAGTTTTTCCAGCCCTTCGTATTGCGGCGTCAAGCCGCATTTTGATGCTACGTTTACGATCAAAAGCGTTTTGCCTTTGTACTCGTCCAAGTTGGTTTCCCGCCCGTCGATGGTCTTGACGGGAATTTCAAAAAAATCGTTTGTCATAGGTTTTTTGTGTACTCTTCAGATTTTCTCCGAATAATCGTTTTTCATCAAACAGCAACGATGCTTTTTTTTATTCCAGCATTGCAAGACGGACGGTCCTCGACAAAACGCATTTATGGCATTTTCGATAATCACAAAAACGATTTATAATCTCCCGTAATCAAAGTTTTTGTTATATCAATAAAATATTAGGAGTCATCGAATGAAGATCGGATTACCGAAGGAAATTAAGGATAACGAATATCGCGTCGGACTGACGCCGGCGGGTGTTCATGCGCTTGTCGGAGCCGGGCATACGCTTTTTGTCCAGAAGACGGCGGGCGACGGGTCGGGTTTTGCCGATGAGCAGTACGTTAAGGCTGGGGCGACGATGCTCGACACGGCGGATGAGATTTGGGAAGCGGGCGACATGATCGTTAAGGTCAAGGAGCCGGTCGCGCCGGAATATCCGCGAATGCGTGAGTTGAGTTGTTGAATTGACTGCCAGCTCAAGGTATCAGTTCAGAGCCAATCACACACCTTGAGCTGTCAATTCAACATTTTCAACAATTTCAACAACTCAACATTTTCAACACCTCAACATTTTCAACACCTCAACACTTCATAATTCCTT
>JANNGV010000051.1:0-4419 GCA_031404055.1 Chloracidobacterium sp. | reverse complement strand
AAAGTGTAAACTTTTTTTAGGACGACACAACGCGCGGAACACCTGGAACAGGGTGGAACAGGTGGAACACGCAATTTTAATTCTCAATAATCGAGAAGCTCCAGCTTCGTCACTTTGCCGTTTTTCAAGCGAAGGAGCCAGATGACGGTATATTCGGCGTCCTCGAGGTTCTTAAACAGTTCTTTTTTACCGATAAGATTCGCAAGGCCGGGAATCGTGTTCGAGTGTCCCGACACGACAAAGCGCTTCGTTTTGCTCTTCATAATTTGATCGACGAGTTCCTGTGGCTTGCGGGCGTCGTAGATTGTTACTTCTTTTTTTCGCTTTGCGGCGAGCGGCGCAACGGTATCGCGGGTTCTTTTGAAATCGGTAGAATAGAAAGCTCCAGGGCGATATTTTCCTATCTTCTTTACCAACCTTTGCGAACGCTCCTTTCCTGCGTCTGACAGATCGGGGTCCGGGCTCGTCGCGTCCGCCTTTTCGGCATGGCGCACGAGAATGATTGTAATCTCACGCTCCTGGGCAACAATAACGACGTTTCCAGTACCAAACAAAGCTATTCCTACCAGGATGGAAAAGAGAAGTTTCATAACATTATGTTCGCTGCGGCGGTGCCACTTAATAATATAGTAGAATTTCAATCGCAGATGAACGCAAATTTGAGAAATAAAATTTTGACCAGTTTGGCACGGCTTTTGGCGGAAAACAAATCCGGCATAGTCGCGGCCAACAAGCTTGATGTCGCCGCCTGCCCGCCGGACGATGCCGTTATACTCGACCGGTTAAAGGTGAACGAGGCAAAGGTCGAGAGCATGATCTATTCCGTCCAAAGTGTTTTGGACTCGCCCGATCCGGTCGGGAAGGTGATATCGTCGCACACGCGAGCAGATGGCCTGCGGATCGAGAACCGGCAGGTTCCATTCGGCACGATTCTTATTATCTACGAGGCACGCCCCGATGTCTCAATTGAGGCCGCGATAATCGCGCTAAAAGCCGGAAATAGAATTTTGCTAAAAGGCGGCAAGGAAGCCCGGAACACAAATCTATGTCTGGCGGGCCTTTGGACACAAGCATTAAATGAGAACCATGCAGACATTGATTTCGTCCGGTATCTCGATATCTCGCGGGAGGAAACTCAGGCGCTTATCTCCGGCGAAGCGGAAAAATTCGACCTGGTTATTCCGCGCGGCGGCGAGGCGTTAATCGAGTTTGTCCTTAAGAATTCCAAAGCTCCCGTCATCGTTAGCGGACGCGGCAATAATTTTCTTTATATCGACGATGAAGCTGATTTTGAGATGGCGTTAAAGATTGCTCTTGACGGCAAAACGCGTTTGAGCGTTTGCAACGCGCTCGACAAGATATTGATCCACAAAGATTTGCCTGATCTGGAATCCCGCGTACGAAAATTGGTGGGCGATTTTCAGGCCATCGGCGTAGAAGTTTTTGGCGATAAAGCCATCTGTGCCGCCGATGCGTCTGCAAGCCCGATCGATGACGCCGAGGTTTGGTACGAAGAATTTTTGTCGGCGAAGATCGTTATCGGCATTGCCCGCAATACGGCCGATGCGGTCGCGAAAATTAATAAATATTCGGGTGGCCATTCTGCGTCGATCGTTACGACTAATACGCAGACCGCCGAGCAGTTTTTGCAGGATGTCGATTGTGCGGCTGTATATCACAACGCTTCCGTTAGATTCACTGACGGCGGCGAATTCGGCCTCGGAGCGGAAATCGCGATCTCGACGCAAAAACTCCACTTCCGAGGCCCGCTCGGCGCTGAACACCTTTTGACCAATAAATGGTTCGTATTTGGTGACGGGCAAGTAAGAAATTAAACGCAGAGACGCGGAGACGCAGAGGTTTTTGAACAGGATGAACAGGGTATTCAGGATAATTGGATCAGTCCGGGCAGAAATAGAATGAACATATCCTGTTTATTCTGTCGATCCTGTTAAATTCCTCCTCTGCGTCTCTGCGTTGAAAAGTTCGCATTTAATGAAAAAGAAACTGGTCCTAAAGATAGGCACATCGACGCTGACAAACGGCACGCGTTTGATCTCGCGCGGCAAGATCGAGGACATCGGGCGCCAGATACTAGCTTTGCGTGACGAATTCGACATCGTGCTCGTTTCGTCCGGTGCGATCGCCGCCGCAAAACAATATATCAACATTAGGGATGCCGGAAAACCGGTAGAATCAAAACAAGCGATGGCCGCGATCGGACAGCCGCTGCTTATGCGTATTTACAACGAGGTCTTCAGCGATTTCGGCATCCAGACTGCGCAGTGTCTAATGACCTATCGCGATTTCGAAAATGAAACTTCGCGGCAGAACACACTCAATACCATCACCGAGCTAATCAAATACTCTTACGTTCCGATTATCAACGAAAACGACACAACTGCCGTCGAGGAAATTATCCTCGGCGACAACGACAACCTTTCCGCACTGGTCGCGGTGCTGATCCAGGCCGACCTGCTCGTCCTCGTTAGCGACATCGACGGCCTTTTCGACAAAAACCCGCACCTGTACCCCGACGCGAGCCTTATTCCCGAAGTAAAAGATATTGACGAGGCTCGCACGTTGGTCGAAGAACGCGACTCCGGCCTCGGCACTGGCGGAATGAATTCAAAACTCGAGGCCGCAATGCTCTGCCAAAAAGAAAATATCGAAACATGGATCGTCGGCGGAGGGAAGAATAATTTTTTGATGGATGCCTTTGCAGCGAAGACCCAATTCACGAAGTTTCTGGCGGGATAATTTATGACCGAAAAAATCGCTCAAAAGCCAAATTGGCTTTTCCTCACGGGAGCAGTTCTGGTAGTCTTTTGGTCTGCCGTTATTGGATTCTTACATATTGGCGTTTTGTATCTTTTCGGACTACCAATTTTGGGTTTGATTCTTGGAATTATTTTGGTTTGGTTCGCAAAAGAGAATATTAGTAAGAAACTTCTCGTAACAATTGTTCCGATTCCGTTGATCATTGCGATCTTCTTTCTCTCGATTTATTTGAACAAAGCCGAATCCGAAACAGTTGATTGTAAAAGGTAGAAGAATTTATCAGATTTCGAACGATGGAGTCTTGATCACCAAATTCAAAAAGAATAGCGGCTACTTGGATCAAGAATTCTATCTCGTTGACGAAAATGAAAATCGTACTGAAATCCCAAAATTTGGACGGCAGAATTTCCATACGGAGAAGAAAGAATGGGGTGATTTCCTATCAACGCCCGTCGAAGAATTTACGAAAGAAACTGTCGGAGCCTTTCATTCCTATGGGGCCGAGACTTACTTTTTCTCTCCGAAATCCTTTGGCTTTATAATTTCTGATTATCGGTATTTCGACAGGGATTCAAAAGATATTTCGCTTGAGCGGAAGCAGTTTACCGAAACTGCTGTGAAATTGTTAAAAGAATGCCGTGAGGCCAAATGAATTTCGGTTTCACACAAACATCTTCCCAGGATTCAAAATACCATTAGGGTCGAAGACTTTTTTTATGCCTTTCATTATTTCAAGTGTTGGTTTGTCGATAGCATAGTGCATGTATTGGGATTTAACGTACCCGATGCCGTGTTCGCCGGAGATGGTGCCGCCGAGTTCGACCGAGAGTGCGAATGTCTCGGAAACGCATTGGCGGGCGCGGGCGATGGCGTCTGCATCGTCGCGGTCGACGACAAAATTTACGTGGATATTCCCGTCGCCGGCGTGGCCGAAATTGGCGACGAATGTGTTGTGTTTTTTCCCGATCTCCTCGATGCGGGCAACGAGCTCGGGCACTTTCGATCGCGGCACGACGACATCTTCGTTTATCTTCAAAGTGCCGTATTTCATCAAGCTGGGTGAGATCGCGCGGCGAACGTCCCAGAGCTTATCCTCTTCTTCTTTTGACCTTGCCCGCAGAATGTCGAAGCCGCCGTTTTCGGCAATGATCCTTTCGATCATAATTGCGCTTCGCTCGACCTCTTCACGCGAGCCATCCACGGCTACGAGCAAGATCGCCTCGGCCTCTTTTGACAATCCGAACGCAAATTTCTCCTCGACCGCCGCAACGCAAAACTTGTCTATGACTTCCATTGCCATCGGCAACAAGCCTTCAGGGGTAAATTTAGTCAGGACCTTGCATGCGGCTTCCATTGAATGGAAATTTGCCCGAACGGTAGAAGTCGCTTCGGGCATAGGCAACAGCTTTAGAGTCGCTTCGGTAATAATGCCGAGCATACCATCCGAGCCGCACATGAGTCCCGTCAGGTCGAAGCCGACGACATTCTTCACTGTTTTAACGCCCGTTCGAATTATTTCGCCGAAAGCGGTCACGACCTCCAGGCCAAGAACATGGTGCTTGGTTACGCCGTATTTAGGAGTACGCATTCCGCCCGCGTTCTCGGCAATGTTGCCGCCAATGAACGAGTCTTTGTACG
>JANNGV010000050.1:0-2786 GCA_031404055.1 Chloracidobacterium sp. | reverse complement strand
GTCGCCGCCGCAGACAGCGCCAAAGAAGAAAAAGATGGTGCGTCGGACGAAACCCCGATCAACCTTCGTGAAAACTTCAACGCACTAGCCGTTTTCGCACCTTCTGTAAGAACCGATTCGAATGGCCGCGCAACGGTCGATGTAAAACTGCCCGATAACCTGACGCGCTACCGAATCACAGCGGTTTCGGTCGATCAGGGCAAGCGGTTTGGCAAATCGGAATCGGCGATCACGGCCAAAAAGCCGCTTATGGTCCGGCCGAGCGCACCGAGGTTTATGAACTTCGGTGACAAGATCGAGCTGCCGGTCGTAGTCCAGAATCAGACTGATCAGGACATGGCGGTTGATGTCGCAATTCGGGCAACGAATGCTACGCTCGGTTCCACCACCCCGTCAGCCGAAGCGGCTGCCACCCCTCCTCAGACAGGAGGGGAGCTAGGAAAACGCGTTCTCGTCAAAGCAAACAGCCGCGAGGAAATCCGTTTTCCGGTATCAACTTTAAAAGCAGGAACGGCACGCTTCCAGATCGCCGTAACATCCGGCAAGCATAGCGATGCCGCCGAGATTTCGCTGCCTGTTTGGACTCCGGCGACGACTGAGGCGTTTGCCACATACGGCACGACCGATCAGAACGGTGCGATCATCCAGCCGGTGCAGACGCCGGGTGATGTTTACCCGCAATTCGGCGGATTGGAAGTGACGACCTCGTCAACTCAACTGCAGGAATTGACCGACGCGTTTATCTACCTGACGAATTACCCGTACGCCTGTTCGGAACAGATATCGTCCCGTATGATCTCGATCGCGGCAATGCGTGATGTTCTGAGTGCCTTCAAGGCGAAGGACATGCCGACGGCAAAAGAGCTTGAAGGCTATTTTGCCCGCGACATCCAGATATTGCAGTCACGGCAGCGTGAAGACGGAAGCTTTGGCCTCTGGAAACGCGAGCGTGAACGCTACGAATATCCATTCCTGACCGTTCACGTCGCTCATGCCCTGGCATTGGCCAAATCGAAAGGCTACAAAGTGCCGGACGAGATGATCAACAAGACCAAGCCGTACCTAACGGACGTCGAGAAGCATTTTGACGATTGGTACAAAAATTCGCCACAAGTGCGTTGGACGATCTCGGCCTATGCCTTGTACATCCGCGACATGATGGGCGACAAGGACGTGGCGAAGACCAAGAAATTATTGGCTGAGGCTGCGGCGACCACCCCGTCAGGGACCACCCCGTCCGCCCAAAGCAGCGGACACCCCTCCTCAGACAAGGAGGGGATCTCGGCTGCCACCCCTCCTCAAACCAGGAGGGGAGTTGAAAACATGCCGTTCGAGGCGTTGGGTTGGATCTTGTCGGTGCTGGCAAACGATCCGAATTCGACGGTTGAGGTCGATGCGATCATTCGCCACCTGATGAACCGCACGACGGAAACAGCGGCGACGGCCAATTTCGTAACCGATTATGGCGACGGCGGGTGGCTGATCATGTACTCGAACCGGCGTGCCGACGGCGTGCTGCTCGAAGCGATGATCAAAGTCGGAACGCGGACGCCCCCGTCCGCCTCCGGGGCAGAAAATGCGGACGATGGCGTCCGCGCTCCGGCGAACGACCTGATACCAAAACTCGTCCGCGGCCTGCTCGCTCATCGCGTCAAGGGCGCGTGGTCGAACACGCAGGAAAACGTGTTTATTTTGCTGGCGTTGGATAAATACTTCAACGCGTTCGAAAAGGTTACTCCTGATTTTGTCACTCGCGTTTGGCTCGGCAATACGTACGCGGGCGAGCAGGCATTTAAGGGCCGATCGATTGATTCCAACGTGTTGAACATCCCGATGTCGTATCTTGTCGATCAGGGGGGCACGTCCAATCTGTTTATCGATCGCCAAGGAGCGGGACGCCTTTATTACCGTATCGGCATGAAGTACGCTCCGAAGAACCTGAAACTCGCTCCGGCTGATTACGGCTTTACCGTTCTGCGGAAATACGAGGCTGTCGATGACAAAGACGATGTGAAACAAAATGCCGATGGCACATGGACGATAAAGTCGGGAGCGCGGGTTCGTGTACGGCTGACGATGGTCGCACAAGCAAGGCGTTATCATGTGGCGTTGGTTGATAATCTGCCTGCCGGACTGGAAATTCTCAATCCCGAACTGGCGACGACCGAAGCAATTCCCGCTGACACGCAGCCGAACGCAGGTATTGCAACGTACGGCAGCAGATCATATGGCTACGGTTCGTGGTGGTACAGGCAATACTGGTTTGAACACCAGAATTTCCGCGACGAGCGTGCCGAAGCGTTCACGGCACTGCTCTGGGAAGGCGTTTACAACTATACCTATGTTGCACGGGCAACAACGCCCGGCCAGTTCGTCGTCCCGCCCGCAAAGGCCGAGGAGATGTATCACCCGGAAACGTTCGGTCGGACGGGGACTGATTTTGTGAAGGTCGAATAATGGAGAAGGCGGCTGCGGGGGCCGCCTCTCTTTTTTGCGCTATGCGTGTACTTAAAGCCCCGCACGCATGCTTATTTTCTTTCCCAGATGTGTCGCCATGAATGTTGTATTCTTTGAGGACGGCGAGCCATTGTAATCGGGAGCACCCTTCAAAAAACCATCCTGGCCGTTGTGAAGCTTGTCATCCATATTCGACTTTATGTGAGCAGCTTCGTGATACGCCGCACCCGCGAGTTCTTTTGCGCTTCCCTGGAACATTCTGTCGAAGTAGACTTCGCAGATTTTGGAATTCAAATCAGTAAGGCCGAGGATATTTGTGTCAGCTATCG
>JANNGV010000049.1:0-5484 GCA_031404055.1 Chloracidobacterium sp. | reverse complement strand
CTGCGCGCGCTGACTGCCGACGGCACGCAGCTGCGCGTTAGCTGTCGGGCGAGCCATGCTGTAGGTCTTGGAAGAGGTCGACGATGGCCGCGCCGATGTCGCCTCGATACTCTGAGAACAATGGATTACGGCTGTCTGCAGCAATTTATCGAATAATGCCTTTTCGTCATGCATCAATTTGATAATATCCGCACGAATTTCCGAAAGGCTCTTTCCGGCAAATTCCGCATTTAAGTAGTTTGCCGTGCGTTCGAGTTCTTCTTTGGAAAAGGTGACGTTCAACCGAATTATCCGGTTATGGACAATGTTCGGTTTGGAAACCAAAACCACGAGAATTCGATTATCGGAAAGATTTACGAATTCGATATGCTGCAGGCGGTCGCTGGCCAGGCTTGGCGAAACCACAATACCCACATTATTTGAAAGAGCTGACAACAGCTGCGAGGTTCGCTCCATTAATCTGTCCGGCGCCGAAGAAAGGTCGTTTGCATTCAAACCGAATTCGCCGCCTATGCGATGAAGGTCATCGTTTGAAATACTGAGAACACCGAGCAAATTATCAACAAAAAACCTGTAGCCGCGGTCGGTCGGTACGCGTCCGGCTGACGTGTGAGGCTGTTCAAGAAGACCAAGGTCTTCAAGTTCACCCATCACGCTGCGAATCGTTGCCGAGCTTAAACCCGAAGCATTGGCAAATTTTTCCGCAACCGTTTTCGAACCGACAGGCTCGCCCGTAACAAAATGTTCGTTAATTATCGCTGAGAGAATCGTTTGTCCGCGAGAGTCGGGAAAATTCTGGGCTTTCTCGACTTTAAGGTTTGGTTCGCGGACAGGCATCTTATCACGGTGAGTTTGTCGCACACCGTATACAGGCGGTATGCTTCCCATTAAAGAATTAGCATTTTGATGTGCTAAATGTCAAGAATTAATAGTTAAACTGTGATAAACAACTTTAAGCCGGATGACGTATCCGCGATCCGAGATCATTACCGAGAGGCGTTCGAGGCACTAAACAAAAATCGTAAAGCTCCCGATATCGACGTAAGATTTTATCCGTATATAGGGATAAATCACACGATCCGCGTCCGCGAGGGCAAAGTTTTCGTCCGCATTGCCGAGGTCTGCCGCGATATGCCGCAGCTTGGCCATCAGGCGCTGGCATACATCCTCGTGGCAAAACTTCTTCGCAAACGCGTGCCGGAAAATGCACGTGATTTGTATTCGAGCTTTATCAAGACTGCCGAAATGCGCGAACAGGTGACCGAGAACAAGCGTTCTCGCGGCCGCAAGGTCGTTTCGACCGATAAAGGCGAGTTTTTTGACTTGTCTGCCGTTTTCGACGAGTTAAACCGCGTATATTTTCGCGATGCTCTGCCGAAGCCTGTTTTGACATGGTCTGCCCGAAAAACTTATCGCATTCTCGGCCATCATGACGCTACCCACGACACTATCGTCGTCAGCCGATCCCTCGATGCCCGTGACGTGCCTCAATATGTGGTCGAATACATCGTTTTCCACGAGATGCTCCACATACACCACCCGACCTTCCACCACAACGGCCGCCGCTATATCCACACTCCCGCGTTCCGCCGCGATGAGGAGAAGTTTGCTCATTTTGAAGAGGCCGAGAAGTGGATAGAAAGAAACGTGCGGAAATTGAAGCGGAACGCCAAGAAGAAATAGGTAATGACTATCATCTGTTTTTCGGAATAACTGAAAGCTGATAACTTCGGAAGTATCTTGAATTATCAGTTATCCGCTTTCAGTTATTCCGGAGGTTTGAGATCGGCACCAAAGGTCAATCGTCTTTTCCAAGCTGCTCGATTATCGAACCGATCAGACCGAAATCCGATACTGTGCGACGCTCGATGCCGGTTTTTGCGAACCGGGTTTCTGTGAAGTAGGTTGAAGAGACTTGTGCGTCGTCAGACTTCTTTTCGGAAAGAACAGCGGCAACGGCGGTCGCAATCGTTCGTTCGTTGGCAATTGTGATGGCGAGTGCTTTACGTTTCGCAAACTGACTGAAATTCTCAAGATGACTTCCCGGGGATCCGTATCCCGCATCAATGCAGCTTTGGATATCCTGAGGTTCCCCGATAAGTGCAAATCCCATCTGTCGTACAAAGGCGAGACTTCGATCTTTCGAATGCCACATTTGCTCACCATGCATTTTCGTTGGAGCCTGAGAAAAATCGACTTCTTTAGAAATTGCCCTCTTCATCTTCGCCTCGTCATCTATGCTTGCTATCACTACGATTTTCTCACCGTCATCGTCGAGTCTTACAGTCATAATACTCGACCGCACCGAGGCTAGAAACAATTCCGGATCGGCAATCCCGTATGGTTCAAAGAAGGCATTCGAGAACTCGGCCAACATTATGCCCGCAAATGGATCGGTTTGCTTCTGCGCGGTAATGAGCAAACTCCGCCACGCGACGCGAAGGTCCTTAAGATCGTAGCGCGTCACAGATGCGGCATTCGCGGGTGCAAAAACTTCAACATTTGCCGAAGATTCCGAAGGAAGTAATGTCTCGCTAAAAACCTGTGCGATCACAGTCGATGTTGTGATCTCGTATTTATCCTCGATTCCCCGCTCCGTCAGCGTCGCCGTCCAGCTAATCTCGGTGATTGAGGTTTGTAATAGCTTTGGCAGGATACCGGCGATGGCGGACTGAACCTCAGGAACTTCGCCTGCTTCGTTGGCAAATTTAAGGCCGACGATATTTGCGATCTGGGTGACACCGTCGGTCGAGACGTAGCCTGAGGCGAGCGAATCGGCCGATAATACAGTGACCTTCGGATTCTTCGCAATGCTATCCGTTTCGCCACGCATAACAGCCAGGCATTTTTCGATTGCCGATTCGTCATTGCCAAAGAGGATCACGCTTCCGCGTACGAGGGCGTACGTCTTTCGTGCGTCCCCCGACGACCAAACAAAATACTTCCCGTCGTGCTTGTCGCTAGTCTCCAGCACAACCTCGCCGCCGTAGGTTTCGTTGATAAATTCGCCGAGTTTATTCTCGGTGAAGTTCAACGCCTGATAGTTCCAGGCGTTAGTTTCAACGACAGCAACAAAACGCGGCTGGACTTTTAAAACCGCATTTTCTTCGGTAACTTGTTGTTCTTTTGTCTCAAAACCGGTTACGGCGGCCGCGAGTTTTATGCCGGCGAGGGCAGAAAAATCGGGTTGGGTCTTCGCTGCTGCCTTGAACGCCTCATTCTCGGTGACCGCTGTGAGTGCTTTGCCTAGATCGTTTGTTTCCAGGTAAACAAGCGAGTCGGCGGGAATGACGGTGCGGAGATCTGTGGGCTTCGATCCGCACGACAGGTTCATTACTGAGACACAGAGGCACAGAGCGAAGAAGATGGGAAGAAAAGGAGACGGGGAGACGGGGAGACAAGTCCGCAATCCGCTTTTCGCTATCCGCATTTGCTTCTCTCTGTGTCTTCGTGTCTCTGTGGTAATATTCTTTTCCATGAGTGACAACATTTTCGCTGATAACATTTTACAGGGTAAAGTTGCGTTTGTAACAGGCGGCGGCACGGGGATTACGGGCGGCGTGGCGAGGGCGTTTGCCGAGCATGGTGCGAAGATAGCCATTGCGAGCCGCAAACCAGAGAACCTTGAGGCAATGAAAAAAGTAATCGAAGACGGCGGCGGCGAGTGTTTCGCGGTTGCGGCCGATGTTCGTGATTTTGATGCGGTTCAAAACGCCATCGCAAAAGCTGCCGAACATTACGGAAAGATCGACATCGTCGTCAACGGCGCGGCAGGAAATTTTCTTTGCGCCGCGAATGAGCTTTCACCGAACGGTTTCGGAACGGTCGTCGATATCGACACGAAAGGGACTTTCAACGTTTGCCGTGCGGCATTCGAAGAGCTTAAAAAATCGCAGGGACAGATATTGAATATTTCCGCGACGCTGCATTATCTGGCGACGCCGATGCAGATACATGTGTCGGCGGCGAAGGCCGGAGTGGACGCTATTACGCGCAATCTCTCCGTAGAATGGGGCCGCCACGGCATTCGCGTTAACGGCATTGCCCCCGGACCGATTGAAGACACCGAAGGCATGAAGCGGCTTTTGCCCGAACCGCTGAAGGAAAAGATTACGCGGAAAATACCGCTTGGCCGCTTCGGAAAGATCGCCGATATCGAGAACGCGGCCCTTTTTCTGACTTCCGACGCCGGCAGTTATATTAGCGGGGTGACACTTGTCGTGGACGGAGGACAGTGGCTGTTGGGCACAAGCTTTGGTTAATTATTCAACACTTTACCGATATCTGGATCGTCTTCGGATGTCGCAGCAGCCTTCTTTTCGCCCAAAACAGCCCGCAGGATCATCATTTTCGCCAGAATCCGAACTTCCGAGCGGTCAAAGCGGCTTGTCAGATTCTTTGTTTTCGTAAAATCAGCCTTTGCAAGCGTCCGCAGAGTGGCATCGGCCATACCCAGCTCGCTTGTCAGCCCGCGGATCATTGAACCGCCGAACGCCCCGACCTGAACCTCGCCTTCGTCTATCATTTCGCCTGCAACATCTATAAATTCGCCCACTTTCACGACGGCCGCCAATGTCTCGTTTGCACGCATGATCGTGTCTTCCAACAGGGGAAAGGCCTTTTCGGGATCGGCCTCTGCATAGCCGCTGACAAGCATCCAGGCAAGCAAAAAGTCCTGATAATTCTTCGGCGACGGGTTGATCAGATTCTGCGCGTCACGCATTATCTCAGCGGCAAGTTCCTTGTCGCCCATTTTCGCGACCTGTGCGGCAAGCATGCTCAGGCCCAAGATCTTTTTGTCCTTTCCGGGCGTCAACAAGAGAATTTTACGAGCCTGTGAAACGATCTTTTCACGCTCTTCCTTAGGCAGCTGTTTGTTGGCCAGCTTCTCTACATCTTCTCGAAGCTTTTTTTCGGCCTTCTCTCGTTCCTCGGCTTCCATCTCCTTCCGAGAGGCCGAATTCGACGAATTCGACGAAGAATTAGAGGAAATCGCGACGGTATTCACCGCCCTCCCATAACTATTCCGCGATTCGCCGCTTCGCTCTTTTAATTTGGCACGTATCTGCGCCGCACGGCCCGGATTGTATTTCTCGATTATTTCGGCGTACTGCAAACCGCCGGACGAATCTTCGCCGCTGTTGTTCAATATCGCCTGGGCAAAAACATCGGCAAGCTCGCGTGCTTCAGCTTGAGTCAGAAGGGCCTTCTTGCCGCCTTCTTTTGTTGACTTGCCGATCGAATCATCAACCGTGCTTAAGAACGAACTCAGCACCCAGTAATCTCCCGAGTCGATCTTGTCGCTTTTCACGCGTCCGAGCATAGCAACGGCGAATTCGGCACCTTTATCGGCGTCTTTTGCGTAAATCTTTTTGAGCAGCTCGAGATGCTGATAAAGGTGCCGAATTCGCCGTTGCTATGCTCGGACGCGTGAAAAGCGACAAGATCGACTCGGGAGAGTACTGGGTGCTGAGTGCGTTCTTA
>JANNGV010000048.1:0-2030 GCA_031404055.1 Chloracidobacterium sp. | reverse complement strand
CGCCCGCGATTTGCGGCATTTGATCGACGGTGGTTATACAATTGAATCGATCACCGCTCTCGATATGTTTCCGCAAACGCATCATGTCGAAACGGTAGTCAGGTTGAAATGCAGTTAGATACTATTTTATTCTCCTAAAATCGCCGTTGGCGACAGGGGCTAATAGATAAAAACTTTTCAGACGCAGATATCGTTTAATTCATCAGATATTTGAACATTTACAGATATCTTCTTAAACTTAATTTATGGCAAAGAAAAAAGCAGACTCCGAAGGTGAATCGAACGCGGTTGCAAAAAGTCATTTTGTACGCTGCCGTTATTGCGGGCAGAAAAATGCGGTCAAGGCCGATTATAAAAATGACTCGGCGAATTGCGGCAAATGCAAAATGCCGCTGTCGAACGAACCGCATAAAAAGTTTGCCGATCTGAGCAAGCATGAGTATATTCATCCGCTCGACAGCAAGGCGCTTGCCGCGCTGCGGGCGATACCGGGAATCGACAGCGCGTTGAAAAAGCTGATCGAAGTGACAGGGGAATCGGCTGTCCGCGTGATGCTGATGGCCGGCTCGGTGCAGGTGACCGCCAAACAGTGTCCCGACCTTCACGCGAAGCTCCAGATCGCGTGCACGACGCTCGCGGTCGATATGCCCGACCTCTTTATTCAGCAAAACCCTATCGTAAATGCGTTTACTACGGGCGTTAAAAAGCCCGTTATAGTGCTGCATTCAGGCTTGCTTGAGCGCTTGAGTGAGGATGAAACACTGGCCGTTATTGCGCATGAGGTCGGTCACATACATGCTGAGCACGTGCTTTACCTGACGGCGGCGCGCATACTTGAGCTGCTGATGAACGCATCTGTCGCCAGGCTGCTGCCGGGATCGGAAATCGTCAAACTTATCGTTCAGATGGGGATCGGCAGTGCGTTGCTTGCATGGGCACGGCGTGCCGAGCTTTCGTGCGACCGCGCTGCTTTGCTCGTCACGCAAAACCCTCATGCCGTTGGGCGCACGATGATGAAACTCGCGGGCGGCACCTTTGCATCGAAGCTCGACTACGAGCTTTTTCTCGAACAAGGCCGCGAATTTCAGAAAAATTACGATGAAAAGGCCCTTGATAAATTCTGGGCGAATATTATCAACGCCGGAATGTCGCATCCGCTGCCAGTCTGGCGCGTCGCGGAGATCCTCGAATGGGTCGACAGCGGCCAGTACGCGGATTTGATGAAGAAAGAATAAGTGTTCTAATTGCGGTTTTCTATGGATTAGGCTGCAAGGTGCTTTGCCGCTTGCGACGGCATTTCGTCCCAGGTTCTACCTTCCAGTGTGCGCCCCGTCTTTTTCTTTTGCACGCCGCCCCATTGCTTAAAGAAAAAAGCGACATCCGCGTCCTGGCATTGTTGCCGAATATCCGTGACCCAATCAACAAGCACCGGTCTTGCGCCAAAGCCGCTCTCACCACCGACAATAGCCCAATCTATACCAGAAAGATCGAGATCGTGCAGCGGCCCAAGTAATGGTTCCAAGGAAAGAAATTTTGTCTTTGCGGTTGTCCGTCTCAAATGATCGATCCTAGAAACATATTTTTGACTTTCTACGGATACACCCATCCAAATGTTCGGAGCCCATTCCAAAACGGGAGCAACTTCTTCCAGTCTATCGGCCCGCTTCGTTAGGACTTGAAAGCGATGCCAATGTGCCCGTTTCATAACATCAAAAACTTGCTGAATATATTCTATCGGCACGTTCTTGTGAAACAGATCGCTCATTGAATTCACAAAGATCGTCTGGGGTTTTTTCCACTGAAGCGGAAGCAGCAGCATTTGCGGCTGCAAAGTCAGTTTGAATCCGTTCTTGTAATTGCTTTGCCCCATAGCCTTCAACCTTCGCGATGAAGGTGTACGAGGCGATCGTCAAGGGCGACAACATCCCCGAGCCCGGCGTCCCCGAGAGCTTCAAGGTGCTCATGAAGGAGATGCAGGCACTCTGCATCAACGTCGAGGTGCTCGCCGACGACGGCAGCGAGATCGAGAT
>JANNGV010000047.1:0-1728 GCA_031404055.1 Chloracidobacterium sp. | reverse complement strand
CGCGGCTTAAGTTTGCGTCACTCGATAAAATGGCCGTCAGTATTGGTTGCGACAAGGTTGCGACGGGCCATTTCGCCCGTGTCGAATATGACGAGGCCGCAGACCGCTATCGCTTGTTTCGCGGTAAAAATCACTGGAAGGACCAAAGCTATTTCCTTTGGGAATTGACGCAGGACCAGCTTTCGCGTTCATGGTTTCCGATTGGCGAGATGCTCAAGAGCGAGGTCCGCGAAATTGCACGTGATGCTAATCTTTACGTAGCCCAAAAGCAGGAGTCTCAGGAGATCTGTTTTGTTCCAGACGGAAAATATTCCGAGTTTATCGACCGTTATCTCGATCATGAAGACCGCAAGGCCGAACTGCCCGTAGCGGGCGAGATAGTCAGCACAACGGGCGAAACGCTTGGCGCGCACACTGGAATTCATCGTTACACCATCGGCCAGCGTCGCGGCCTGGGCATTGCGCACGAAAAGCCGCTGTATGTCGTGCAGATTGAACGGGCAAAAAATCAGATAATCGTCGGCGAGGCGGACGAACTTGATTCGATAGAATTTGTCGCAAAAGGAGTAAATTGGGTCGCGTTCGACGAGCCTTCCGAACCGGTCCGTGCAGAAGTAAAGGTGAGATATAGACACGATCCGGCTCCGGCTACCATCCACGCATTGCCTGACGGCCGGGCCAAAATTGTCTTCGATGAGCCGCAACGGGCAATTACGCCCGGCCAGGCGACGATATTTTACAAGGGCGAAGAAGTTGTCGGCGGCGGGTGGATTGTTAAGCTATAATTAAGATTATGCCAAAAGAGAAAAAAAGACTAAGCAAAAACGCAAAGGCGGCACTGAAAACTTTAAATGAATCAAAGCTGCTCGCCGCTTCCAAAGCCGCAAATGCCAGCGGTGAGGAATTCAAATCGTCCGTTGTTACTCCCCGAACAAATACTACTGCGATTAAGCCGCGCCCGAATAAAAAGCGGGGATAGGGTGATCAACCGTTATGAGTTTTTTCGGAGACTAATTATTTTGTAGTTCGCGATGACAAAAAATGAGCTGCGTCAAATTTATCTCAACCGACAAAAGGTCCTCTCGTCCGGAGAGCGAGCCGAGAAAAGCCAGCGGGTAGCACTCCGCTTTTTTGAAGGCATTGATCTTTCCAAAACAAAGGTACTTCACTGTTTCATTCCCATCGAAAAATTTAACGAAGTCGACACATTGCCGATACTTCGGGCCCTTGGTTCGGCTTCCCCTGAGGTCCGCATTGCCGCTCCGCGCTTGAATTTCGAAAGCGGTGAGATGGAATGCGCTGCCTATGACGCTGATACCGAACTTGTCGAAAATGCATGGGGTATTTGGGAACCAGCCGGTGAAACGATCGAATCCGCAATGGTTGACATGGTCCTCGTTCCCGGGCTTGCGTTTGATCGGACCGGCCATCGCGTAGGATACGGGAAAGGCTTTTATGACAGGTTTCTAAAACGGTGCCGGGCAGATTGCGTAAAGATCGGGCTCAGCCTCTTCGAACTCGTTGCGGACATCGCCGATATCCACGAAGGAGACATGACGCTCGATCTTTGCATCACACCGGAAGGGATATTCATCGCAGATACGCGGAGAAGAAAAGAAGATCTAGCCACAGATGCATACACATCGGGCTGTGCGACGCGACCGTCGCAGGCTTGCTACGCCAGACGGGCAACCCGCGACTGGTCTGGGACGCCTACCGGCGCCTGGT
>JANNGV010000046.1:0-6976 GCA_031404055.1 Chloracidobacterium sp. | reverse complement strand
GCAGACAGAAGGATCGCTTCGGCATCGGCCGACAGATCGGTTCGCAAATCCGATGGGCGCACACGAATACCCTGTGCGATAAGTTCGAGCATCTCGTCCGGCCCGTCTGCTTTGAATGGCACCTCGCCCGTCAGCATTCTCCATGCGACAGCGGCCAGCGAGTAAATATCCGAAGCAGGCGTTGCCCGGCCGTCCTGAGTCAGCAGTTCAGGAGCCGTGTATAGTAGCGATTCGAACCGTAAAGGCATGTCGGCAAACCGAGCGTGGCCCGGATCATCGGGCCAGGCGGTGCCGAAGCTAACCAACCGAATGCCTTCCGCATCTTGCTCCGGCGGCGTGATCATTATATTTGCGGGCGCTACATCGCCGTGGATAATTTTTCGCGTATGTGCCGCGCCTAGAGCTTCTCCAACCGATTCGACCACCTGGGCAACACGATCAACAACCAGTCGGCGGCTACCGTTCGTCGCTTGCCTGAGCGACTGTGCGGATGTGTAGGCCGTAACAGCATACGACCGCCCGTCAAAGAGTTTCCCGGTTTCCAGTATGGATTCGATGTTCGGATGGCCGAGCTGACTCAGGACATCACAGATGTCTTGAAATGACCTCGATCGAACTGATCCTTTCGTCCCGGGATTTAGTGTTCGGACAACAACCTTTCTGCAAAAATGCCGCAGATCTTTGGCAACATAGCACACACAATTGCTGCCCGCAGCCGGATCGGAAATATCGTCTTCGATCAGGAAGCGCTCGTAAAGTACGTGGCCAACTAAGGCGTCCGGCACTAAAAAACTGGATGTTTGGCGGTTTGTCTCAGCCTGATCTCGGATCATCGATTAATACCCGCATCGTTAAATTACTTTCGGCGGCGAGCCAAAAAATCTGCGTCAGATCTTTCCAAACCCGAGCAAATTTGACGTTAAATTCCCTTTGTGAAATTTTGGCTTAAGTGCAGCGACCTAACAGTATTATGCCGTTTTGCTTTTTTGGCAATCTTTATTTGTGTTTAGTATTGGCTTTTCTCTCTCTCTAGCAGATCGGCAACAGAGAATTGAGACATGCCTTGGTTTTCGGCTTCAGTCGCGAAATGTAAGACTTTGCCAAAAAAAATCATAGTAATATGAACACTGTTTTTTTTTCACCCGATCAAGTCAATTTATCCTCCCTAATCGATTAACAGGAGAAAACTATGAGCAGCAATGCTAAATCAGCTAAACGGGAACAAGGCAAAACCACAGCCGTGCGTCGAAACTGGACCGTTATGGTCTATTTGGGCGGCGACAACAACCTAAGCGAGCAAATGGTGACCACACTAAAAGGCATGCGTAACGCGGGGTTGCACAATCACGATCAGATCTACATCGCGGCCTGTTTTGACAGCGTATACCCAACCGTAAAAACAAGTTATTACTTTTTTGACGGTAATACTGGAAGCGGCGGCAAAGAAAAAAAGGATGTCTTTGATTTCAGGATAGCAAACGGTTCGGTTGCCAAGGATAATGGCGACGAAGCGAGTACGGCTACGCAACTATCTGATTTTGTGAAATGGTGTGCGGAAAATTGTCCGGCGAATAACTATTGTCTGATCTTGTCCGGGCACGGTGATGCCTTCAGAGGAAAAACACTTATGTACGATGAGAGTCCGTCCAGCTCTCTCACCGTGGATGCGTTGAGAATAGCGCTGGAAAAGGCTCGCCGTCATTTGCCGGGGCGAAACGGCAGACGTCGATTTGCCGTTCTGGGCTTTGATAATTGTGCGATGAGCACAATTGAGATCGCTTTCGAACTCCGGGATATTGCTGATTATATGGTCGCTTCCGAAGGCTGGGTCCCGCAATCGGGATGGGAATATGAAGGGCCGCTAAATTCGATGATCGATGATCCAAAGCTAAGCGCGAAACAGGTCGCCGACAACTTTGTTACGGATTTTATTGATTTTGAATACGATTACACGATCGGTGGTCGTTCGGTCGATTTGAGTGTTTGTAACCTAAAAAACCTCGAAAATGACAATAATCTAAATGTGGTGACGCGTTTGAATCAATTGGGCAAGGTTTTGGGCGATATTTTTAAGAACGTCCCGCCTGCTCCGGACGAGATAGTGGTCCAGGACGTTTTCAAGAAGCTGATCACCAACGCTCACTGGAACGCTCAGACCTTCTTTTATGAGCAAACTGTAGATATTTACGATTTTTGCAGCCTCTTGGGTGAAGAATGCAAAAGCCTTGCCGCACTGATTGGCGTCGCCGGTGTTAACGGAAAACCTAAAAGCCCGACCAAAAAGACGAATGGTCCAACCGACGTAGGCGAGCAACTTCGCCGCGTAGCATCGGCATGTGAAAACGTGCTCAGCACCAAAGATTTTTTTGTCGACAACAAAATTGCCGGCCCCGCTTTTCGATTTTCCGAAGGCATCGCGGTTTTCCTGCCGTGGACAAGAATTTCGTTCCTCTCTTGCCGGCAAACTTACAAGCGAACGCGACTATTCAAGGATCAGGGCTTTATCGTCCGTGCATGGTTTGTTTTTATCGACCAGTTTACTAAAGCCACGATGCGAGTCAAGTATTGAACCGTCGCTTAAAAGGGTGATTTCGAGTATGCATTTACGGGCACCGGCGGCGCACAGCTAAATAGCAGTACGGTAAAAACGGGTGGAATATATAGGAACGAATTGGATATACTCAAAGACTCTTTTGCGAGTTATAAGAATTATGATATTCGCTGGCAGGTAAAAGAGTGATATCTTCGTCCAATCGAAGGCTTCCTTTGCTTTGCCCGCTATTATGATTTCAGCGCTTATCAGGTCAACACATGTACTCTTTGTTTTGGCTTGCATGGCAGGGTGTGGTTTTGCCTTTCCAACCGCGAAAAACCACATTGGCTTATCCGCGATCTCATCAGGCCTTAGCAGGCAAAAACAGCAAGCTTACGAATTAAGCCGCGTGTGGGATAGGGAATCGGTTTCGCGCGCGTATGCCAGCTATCTTGAATTGGCAGCGGCATTTTCTGGGTCGGGAGATGATCTGCAGAGCGCTTTCTGCCTTCGGGAGGCGAGCCGTCTTTCAATTTCGCTCGGTAACTCAAAAAGTTCCGTTTCGTTGCTTGAAAGATCTTTAAGCCTTGAACAAAAACGCAAAAACGTCAATGGCGAAGTCGAAACGCTGGCGTTTCTGGCATATGTTCATTCATCTACTGGTAACTTTGCCGCCAGCGAACGTTACCTGAATTCAGCTGTCCAGTCGCTCGACAGAATCCTGAATAAAAATACCCTTGCAAGAGCTTCGTATCATATCGGAGAAACTTACTACGCCCGCGAAGACGCCGCGAACTTTTCAAAATACTACGAGTCATCGCTTCGCCTGTTCCGGGATTCCAATGACCAGGAAGGCGAAGCCAGGACATTGCTCTCTCTTTCCTATGCATTTATCGCGCAAGGCGAGGTTGGAAAAGCCGTAGAGTCTGCACAAGAAGCTCGGAACAAATACGAATCGATTGCCGACGTGAGGGGCCGGGCGATGTCTCTCAACGCCCTCGGCTTTTCGCAGCTTAAGATTGGCGAACCTAGAAATGCCCTGGATTCATTTTCCGCCGCGCTGAACCTTTTTTCAAAAGATCTTGATAGATCCGAGAAGGGAACGCTGATCTATAACATCGGCCGCGTACATGAATACTTCGGTGAATGTGACAGCACTATCGCTTATTACAGAGAATCGCTGGATTTATTTGAAGCGGACGGCAACATATCGTTTTCGGTGGGCAATCTTTGGAGCCTCGGTAAAGCCTTAAATACCTGTGGTGAAATGGATGAAGCTACGCTGCACTTGCGCGAAGCTTTGCGGCTTGGACTATCGGGCAAGAAATATCACGACGTGATCGGCACCTACGTCGAACTGGCAAAAGTGAGTGAAAAGGCCGGCGATCATTCACAAGCCGAAAAATACTATCACGAGGCTCTAGCCGTGTTGAGGTTGATGGATTACGGTTGGAGCCGGTCGCAAGTTTATCGCGGACTCGGTAATTTGTACCTGAAGCAAGGGCTTCCGACGCAGAGCCGTCCATATTATTTAAAGTCTTTAGAGATCGACAGTTCAACTCTGGACAGGTTCGACGAAGCCGATTCGCTCTATAATCTGGCAAGACTTGATTCTCTGGAAGGCAATCCTGAGACGGCACTCGCATCTTTAGAGGAATCTCTCAAAATTACCGAATCGCTGTCGTCCAATGTTGTAAATTCCAAACTGCAAGGCTCCTTTGTATCAAACGTCTTCGATCGGTACGAGTTATATATTAACCTTTTAATGAAGGCTAATCGAGATTCGCGGGATGAAGCTTTCGCGGTTCGGGCACTGCAGGCAGCCGAGCGTTCGCGCGCCCGGTCGATGCTTGAGAATCTGGCATTATCTGAAGCCAATATACTCAAGGACGCCTCGCCTGAAACTGTGCGGCAAGAAAAGGAAACACGGGCGTTGCTAAACGCAAAAGCCGATAAATTGACCGGCCTTCTCGGCAGTAACCGAGACCCGTCTGAGATAAGGAAGGTTGAGGCGGAGATTGAGGAAGTGCGGGGCCGGCTGGAAGAAATTAAAGCCGATCTCAAACAAAAAAGTCCGATATATTCGGCCATTAAGGACCCGCCCGTATTCGATGTGACCGAGTTTCAAGCCAAAATTCTTGACGGCAATTCTCTGCTGCTCGAATTCTCGCTCGGTAAAGCGGAAAGCTATCTTTGGGTGGTCGGCAAAACTCAGTTTTCCTATTACGTCCTTCCGCCGCGGGAGCAGATCGAATCGAAGATCGAAAAACTACGAAATCTTCTGAGTCAGCAAACGAAGCTGCCGGACGAGGAAATCGAGGTTTTCCAGAATCGTGTCGCCGAGGCGGAACTAGAATATTCTCGCGAGGCTCAGGCGCTCAGCAACGAGTTGCTTGGGCAGGCGGCGGACAAGCTTGCCGGAAAACGTCTTATTGTGGTTGCCGACGGTAAACTGCACTATTTTCCATTGTCCGCATTGCCTTTGCCAAATTCTACGACCGACGATCCCATTCTGTTGAGCAATGAGGTCATATACGAGCCTTCGGCCGCAGCATTGACGATTATCAGAAACAACGCAGCGGCGGGAGCAAGGCCCCAAAAAGATCTTCTTATAATATCGGACCCCGTTTTCTCGAAGGTTGATGCCCGGCTCGAAAAAAATGTCGATGCGGATGCCGGATTGATCTCGACCGTACTGAGTAATTTTCGCTCATTCAGCTCGCTGGAAACGCTCTCCCGGCTTACCGCTTCGGCAGACGAAGCAGAATCGATTACCAAAGTTGTCGGTGCGGCGGGGACGACGGCAATGTCAGGCTTTGCGGCAAATCGCGATAGCGTTTTGAACGACGCGATCTCGGACTATCGCGTTCTGCACTTTGCCACCCACGGCTTGGTTGACGAAGCGCGTCCGGAGCTTTCCGGCATTGTTCTATCGCTCTTCGACAAAGCTGGTAATCCGCAAAACGGTGGTTTTATAAGGCTTCAGGACGTGTACGGTATGAATTTGAACGCGGATCTCGTCGTTCTCAGCGCATGCGATACGGGACTTGGCCATGAGATCAGGGGCGAAGGTTTGATTAGCCTGAATAACGCGTTTCTGCAAGCCGGCTCGAAGTCCGTAGTGTCGAGTTTGTGGAAGGTTGAAGATACCGCCACAAAAGAACTGATGACCGAGTTCTATCAGGGCATGGCGGCCGAAAACCTTACATCATCCCAAGCTCTACAGCGTGCAAAGATAAAATTACGCGGCGATCCACGGTTTCGATCGCCGTTCTACTGGGCTTCTTTCACCGCACTCGGCAATTTCGAAACTGCTCCTCAATTTTCACGCAGCGATATCGGATGGGTATACATCGCGGGCCTCGTGCTGGTGATGTCGGGCGGAATATTTTGGTTTTGGCGAACTCGAACACGACGACACGCCCATTAACGTAAAAATATCTTATTCGACGATAAATACATAGGTTGCTACGGCGGCTGCGTCGGCCTTTGATTCGACATCTATCTGATACTGGCCATTTTGCAATACCGCTTTAGGCACCAGTATGCGAAGTTCACGACCATTCGGATTACGATAGGCACGAAGATTGTTTATCGCGAAATCGCGTCCTCCGGCTCCCCCGATCTTCGCATTGAATTCCGCGTCATTCGCATAGTTTGCCGGCAGCGCCAGCCGCAGGAGAACCGTGTCCGTAAACTTACGGGCACTCTGCTTCGATAAAGAAGAGCTAGATCCGCGAAAATTCCCCGAACTCAAGTTAATCGAAGAGTATTTTGTAAGCTCCGAAATATCGCCCAGATCACGCTTATTTAGCTCGGCAAGCTCGATTTCAACCGGCGATACTCTTTCGCGGAAAGAGACGTTCCAGACCACGCCTAACGCAATGACCACGAGCAGAACAGCCACACCGGCCGCAAGCGGGCGAAAATAAAGACTGAAAAAATTGCCGAAAAACGTCGGCGATTTTGCCGAAGCTTCGACTCGTGCGGTTGGCCCGGTTTTCTTCCTCGCAAAATCCTTAAACATCGCGATGTCGCGCAGAAGAGCGTGGCGTTCCGGCGATGTGAGAAAATTCGACGCAAATCGCGCCGATTCCTCGTCCGAAAGCGAACCATCCAAGTGATCTTCGATTAAATCGTGTTCGGCAAGCGACAGTTCTTCAACAAAGCTTTCATCGGATATCACGCGAATATCTAGCGCTTCGGTCTCGCTCTCTGATAGAGTTTCAAGCAGGTATTGTTTCAATTTTGCATTATCTACATACATAATTTTTTTGTTCCCTACTTGTTATTGATTTTTTTGGACTTTCTTGGACCTGCTGCGCGATGCTGTTCCGGCGATTCACGCCGAGATAGTCGACGCCATCCTGGACTATCGAAGCACTGCAGACCTCGACGGACTTCTCGCCATCGCTGCACCGAAGGTGAAGTTCATCGCGCAAT
>JANNGV010000045.1:0-4054 GCA_031404055.1 Chloracidobacterium sp. | reverse complement strand
CACCGCAAAATACCTGAGCGTAAAAAAATTTCAAATGGGCCATTTTCTCGATCTGGTTACATGAGGCCGGTTCGCTTTTTACAAATGGTCCCCATTACCATTATGAAAACTCTAAATCTCGCAATTCTGATAGCGTTCGTTCTTATCGTGTCCGCCACGGCTCAAACGGCGAAGATCTCCGCCGATGATCTGAAAGTAATCGAAGGCCCGCAATGGACCGGCACGCTGACATATCTCGATTACGGAACTAACAAACAGACCTCCATAAAATCGAACGTAACCGTTTCCCGTCCCGACGCCGGCAAGCTCACATGGACTTTCGACTACCAGTATCCCGAAGAACCAAAAGCCAACAGCAAGGACGATGTAGTTCTAAGCCAGGACGGCAAAACGTTCGACGGCGAAACGGTCACCGAACGCATAAAACAAGCCGACGGCACTCTGAGGATCGTAACCACGAAAGAGGGCGTCGATAATGGCAAGAAGTCGCTTTACCGCTTCACATATCTCGCCGGCAAAAACAGCTTCTCGGTAAAAAAGGAAGTGCGGCAGGAAGGCTCGCCTGAATTCTTCGTCCGAAACGAATATGCGTGGAAACGTTAAACCCCTAACATCGGCAAATTAACTCAAAGGAAGCGGCAGGATTTTTGCCCGCGAAATGGACGCAAAAAGAGAATTTTCTTTTTATTTTTGGCGAATGAATTGTTCACGGTTATGAGTCTCGCGAATCGAAACCCTTCATATTTTCTTATTCGCGTCTATTCGCGTCTATTCGCGGGCAAAAAAATCCTAATTGGTAATTCCCCTTAAACAAAACCGCGCTCTTTCGCGTATCAGCCTTCACGCAATTTGGTTACATCCGCTGTCGGGTGCTAATCTTCCTTAACAGATCTATTTCAATTTTCAGGAGAGCCACGATGCTAAATATGAAACGCTTTTCGTTTATTTCCTTCGCACTGCTTACTGTAACCGTCTTCGCAGCCCAATCCGCCTCGGCCCAGCTTCGGCTGCCGCGTCCGAGCCAGAAGGCGAGTGTTATGCAGACAATCGGCGTTACCGATGTGACGATCACGTACAGCCGTCCGGGCGTCAAAGGCCGCACAATCTGGGGCGAATGGCCGGCCGAGGCCAAGGGCGAAGCGACCCTCGACAATCAGAACAACCGGCCTGCGGGAGCCCCGATCGTGCCTAACGGCCATCTGTGGCGTACCGGAGCTAATGACGCAACACAGTTCGTCATCACCGATGATGTCATGATAAACGGCCAGTTGCTTCCGGCCGGAACTTACAGCCTGCATACAATTCCTAACAAAGATGAATGGACCGTTGTATTCAACGGCACTGCGAATCAGTGGGGCAGTTTTAATTACGACCCGGCGAAAGATACGCTCCGGGTTAAGGCAAAACCGCAATGGCTGACCGAGAGTCAGGAATGGATGGCGTTCACCATCGATCCCGCCGCCGATAATTCCGCCACCGTCAATATCCGTTGGGAAAAGGTCCGCGTGCCCTTCACCGTCGAGGTAAAGGATGTTGCCGCCTTAGCACTTGCAAAAGCAAGACTAGCTGTCGCCGCCGCTAAACCCGACGATTGGCAGACTCCATTCAATGCCGCAAACTATGCGAAGCAGAATAAAGCGGCAGAAGATGCGGCGAAATGGTACGAGCAATCGCTAAAGATCGTTGACGAACAGATAAAAACAAAGGAAACATTCCAGAATCTCTCGCGTCGGGCATCGATTCTCCTCGGAGCCGGAAAAATGCAGGATGCCCTCACAGCCGCTGAAAAAGCCTTAGTTGTCGGCAAAGCGGAAAAAGCCGACACCGCCGCCCTCGAAAAACGTATCGCCGATATCAAAGCTGGAAAGAACTAGATTTTTGACGTAACGAAAGCCCCCAAAGCTTCTTTTTTTCCTCTTTGTTCATTCATGTTCCTCTTCTTCCGTGGTTAAGATTTAGATCCGACCACGGAAGAAGAGGAACGAAAAACCGAACAAGAAAGATTTTCACATCACTTCCCAGAACGCGGACATTTCCGAAAGATGCAGCGCAAAAATACCAATCCAACTAAAGAAGGATTGACCGACATCCGTCCATTTTTCTTCTATTTTTTCCAGATTTGACCTATAATCGGAATGTCATGGATGCATTAGCAGCTAGAGAGCCAACATACAACCGTTTCCCGATTTCGGTCGAGATCTATAAAATGAATAAAGGCTCGGACACATTCGTCCGGGCCTTTTATTTTGTCCAAATTTCCGACAGTGCTAGAACGGATAGTAGCTGCTGTTTCGTCCGTTATTCCGGCCATTATTTCTGCCCCGGTTAAGGCCTTCGCGATAGCCGCGTTGGAAGCCGGACTGGAATGCGTGCTGGATTCTGCCGTTGTTCCCGTTATTGCCGTAATAACCGCCGTTGTTCCCGTAACCCTGATTATTGCCGTATCCCGAATTGCCCCGGCGACGATTTCGGGCGTCACGCATTCCCTGCTGGATACCTCTTTGGTAACCCTTCTGATAGGCGAACCGAATGCTCTGATTGCCGTTGCGGTCGCGGCCGTTGTACCTGTCGCTACTCTGGTAGCGACGATCGTTGTATTGATCGTCACGATCGTCGTCGTCATACCGATCGTCCTGGCGGTCGCCGCGGCGATCCTGTGCGTTTACGCTGGTGCCCGTCACCGCAATAAGGCCAAAGGCGATAGCGAACGCTAGTGCGAAACCTGTCAAAGTTTTGTTTAGTTTAGTTGAGCTCATAAAATTCAAAGTCCCTCCGCTCTGAATTATCGCAAAGCCCGTGCCAAGGGTTTGATTACCCAATTTTGTTGAAGATTAGCAGGAAATAATGTGGGACTAACACCAATTGGGATGCACCCGCACTCTTTTGACGCCCTGAAAGGTCTTGCAGATCGATAAAAGCGGGACAAATTTCGGCCCGGCAGTGGAATAAAGTTTCTCGCACCACGCGTGATTTCTTGTCTTTGTGATAGGATAATCGTATGAGAACAGCGTTGCTGCGCCACGCCGGTGGCCAGGTTGAACAAAAGAAGTTCGTAGGTGCGCCCAAACCGACGCTTTTTTCCTACCGCAAAGGCGACCACGGAAACATCGTCGGCCGAATGTACTTTGCCCTCGACCCCAACCAGGACCCTAAATCACCGACCGTCACCTACACGGAAGTGACCGGCCCGAAACCGCAATAGAGTTCTCCCTTCGTTCCAACGAGCGTCAACCGTTCAATCATTCAATATTGCCCGCTTGCTATTGGTTTTAATACTAATTGAATCCGAATTACAACGAAACTCGAATTAGCTAATTCGCGCTTCACAGTTCTACTTATTTTAAAGGTTTATCGGAGTTAATTATGTTCAGCAAAGCTGATTATATTATTTTAGTTGCCGCTTTTGTTTCTTTTTTATTCTCGGTGTCCCTATGGTTCGGCGTATTTGGCACGGACAACAAAGACGCCGGAATCTTCGTGGGTCTCTGGGTACCGTCGATCCTCGCCCTCGGTCTTTTCTTCAGATCGGGCGTTCAATCGGCAAAAAAGTAAAATGACTAATTTAATCTTCTTAGTGGGCTTGTTAGTAAGCTTGTCTGTGTCGTATGCGCTCTTTGCATACACCATAGGCGAGTTTCGCTCAGCAAAGGGAAAAGACGACTAGGCTTGCACCTTCGCCCGCGTGTGGAAGTTTATTACCCGGCTGGGAAATTTATTTAGGCGGAGTTCCGCCCCACCGATCCCACGCTGCCTTCGCGATCCTTGCAATGATGGCTTCGCGGGTTTTCTCGTCGGCGGCTGAATCGGCTACGAATATGGCTATCGCGAGGTACTTGCCATTTGGCAGATAGATGATGCCGACGTCGTTGGTAGCGGCGGTAATGCCGTCTCGGGTGCCGGAGGTGCCGGTTTTGTGTGCAACGTACGTACGAATTTCTCGCTGACGTCCAGCGTGATCGGGATCGGGAACAGCGCGCCCGACGCGGTGCGCATGTTGGCCACGACGCCGTCATAATCCGCCTCGGACATGAACCCCTTGAGCGGCGAAAAGCCG
>JANNGV010000044.1:0-1967 GCA_031404055.1 Chloracidobacterium sp. | reverse complement strand
CTCAAAAAGATTGTTTCCGGCAGCTAGTTTTTTGTAGACGTTGTCTTTAACGCTGGCACTCGGAAAAAGGCGGGTAATGATACGATTGCCCGCTGTCGAGCTCATATTCGTTGCGTGCAGATCGAGCAAGCCGTCGTTGTTATAATCGCCAAAGGAAACTCCCATGCCGTTGCCCGGGTCTTCCACGCCACGTGCCTTCGCTTCGTCGACAAACTTTCCGCCCTTGTTAATAAGCATCGCCTTTTCACCGAAGTCGTTGGCGACGTACAGATCAATTTTTCCGTCACCGTTCACATCGGCGAACTCGGCAGCATAGCTCCAGCGACGGTCGTCGACGCCCCACTCTGCGGCTTTTTCGAGAAAGGTCCCATTGCCCTGATTCATAAACAGCAAATTCGGCGTGCCATTCGTCGCTCGAAACCAGGAATCAGGAGTTATTTGGCCATAACGGTTATAGGACGTCACATAAACATCCAAAAAACCGTCGCCGTTTACATCGCCGGTAACGGCTGAAAAACCGATCGAGCCCTTGTTGACCCCCGATTCAACGGAGACATCGGAGAAAGCGAGCTTACCGGTTTGTTTGAAAGTATTCTCAAGCAAGATCTGTTGCCCGACGGACGAGATAAAAATATCTTCGTCACCGTCGTTGTCAAAATCGAAGATCAGCGGAGCCGTTCCGGTCGCGATGGTCCTGACGCCGGTTTCTTCGGAAGCATCGCGGAATGCACCTTTTCTGTCGTTTAGATATAGAAAATTGCGGTCAGAAGAGGTGACGAAAAGATCGATCCAACCGTCGCTGTCAAAATCGCCTGCCGCCGCTCCGTGCCAGACAAAACCACTATTGCCAGGCTCACCGTAGGAAGGAAGCCGAGAACTGACACCGGCAGGCACGGCCACTTCTGAAAACAAATCTGTCTCGGCAATCATCGAATCGAAACTCGTCAATTCAAAAGAATCAAACTGCCAATGTTTGTTTGCGTCATATCGGACATTCGCCCAAAAAGCCCCGCGCGCCCATTCGCGTTTGCCATTTATGTCGCGACCAATTACATAAAAAGCGATTCGAGCTCTCCCCGTTGCACCAACGACGGCCGTCGGCTCTTTCGCTCCCATCACGGCATTTGCCTTTAAATCAAAATTTGCTTCCTTAACCTTAAACCGCGCATCTTCAATGTCGGAAAAATGGTCTAAAAACTCCTTCCAGCTTTTAAGGAAATCTACGTTTGTCGTTTTAGCTAAACTGTCTGTCTGAGTTGGGTTTGAAGTTTCCCAATTGTGCAAACTTATCCACTTTACTTGCGTTGTGGCGGCGGCCGGACGCGATGGAAACGGTTTCGCGGCAAACTGTGCAGGGAAGTACTGTGCGGTGGTTTCAAAATCACGATCTTGGGTCGCCACCGAAAGCGTTAAAATGTCGTTCGCAAGCGACTCCGACAGCTCTTCAGTTACTTCCAGCCTTGACCGGTCGTCTTGAGCGTGGGATCTAATAGCAACAAATCCCGCCGCTAAACCCAAAACGCAGACAACCGTAAAGATTTTTAGCGAAAGAAAACGGTAAAACTTTGAGTGCCTCATAACTTTCAGAGGGTTTTGCATAACTTAATTTTTTCTACTATATTAGCGCAATTCTACGGTCGGGTTAACCCACTAAACGCCGAGTCGGAAACTATCGTTTTCTTGGGAAACTGCGGGCATTGCTCCTAGCTGTGAAGCAACATAGGCAGCCACACCATTCGCCTCCCGATTGACCTCGTCCAGCCTCCAACCGCGAAGAATGCCGTGCGTCACCGCCGCGGTAAACGCATCGCCGGCACCGATTGTATCCGCAATTTCGATTTTGATACCAGCGTGCTCAGAAGTTTTGTTTTCAGTAATAAGTAAGCTACCGTTTCCTCCGCGTGTAATGCAGACTAATTCGAGATCGAACTTTTCGCGGAAATTTTTTTCCAAGCTCTATTTCGCTG
>JANNGV010000043.1:0-7233 GCA_031404055.1 Chloracidobacterium sp. | reverse complement strand
CTTTTTCGCAGGTTAGTATATTTTCGTTATCAACCGATATTTATTCCCGCCAATATTAAAGACCGTACAAATACCGACAAGATCGGCATGAGGAAAATCGGCACGTACTTCAACCAAGTTTTTCCATTTTGCCTTTTTTACCTGCCTATACCAGTTTATCAAAGGCTTCTCCGCTAGCGGATGCTCTTTCCAAAACTCCTGCAATCTCTTCTTTGTAATGATGTGCATCAACACCTAATCTCCTTTTATTTCACTTCATTTCGTTCTCCTTTGTTTCTATGTTTTCGTTGTTTCGTTGAGTGCTTTGTTTCGTTGAGTTCGTTGGTTAGTTGTTGTTAGTTTTTTGGTTTTTAAGGTGATTCAAGTTATTCTCTCAAAACGAGAGCTGCCTGTCAAGTGAAAATTCCGACCTTTGACGCTTCAATACCAAACTACTAACATAAACATTTAAGTACAAAACATGGATATTCTCTCATCGCTCAATCCCGAACAGGTTGAAGCAGTCAAGACAACTGAAGGGCCGCTATTGATACTTGCGGGTGCCGGGTCGGGCAAGACGCGTGTGATTACGGTTCGCATCGCTTATCTAATCTCCGAAAAACACATTCCGCCGCACAACATCCTAGCCGTGACCTTTACAAACAAGGCGGCGGGTGAGATGCGAAGCCGTGTCGATAGCCTTCTGAAGGACCAAAAGCTCAACTCGTTTCCTCTGATATCGACGTTTCACAGCCTTTGCGTCCGCATACTGCGTCAGGATATCGAAAAGCTTGCGGCGGGCTACTCGCGCTCTTTCACCATCTACGACACGGACGATTCGCAAAAGGTCGTCAAGGCGTGCATTAAAGACCTTGGATTGGATGAAAAGCAGATCATTCCGCGTGTTGTGCGCGGGGCGATCAGCGCCGCAAAGAACCGTGGCGAAGATGTCGGGCTTTTTACATCGCGAATCGAGCAGACAGATGAAAAGCAGGCAGCCTATGCAAAGGTTTTTCAAATGTACGAGGAGCGTTTGAACAAAGCGAATGCTCTCGATTTTGACGATCTTTTGATAAAGACGGTGAAGCTGTTGAGAGTTTCGCCCGAAACGAGAGAAAAATACAACGACCGTTACAGATATATCCTGGTCGATGAATATCAGGATACGAATTCACTGCAGCTTGCCCTGGTCACATTTTTGACTGAAAAGCAGCAGAACATATGCGTTGTCGGGGACGACGCCCAGAGTATTTACGGTTTCAGGCAGGCCGATATCAGAAATATTCTCGATTTCGAGCAGCAGTTTCCTAATGCAAAAGTGATCCTGCTCGAGCAGAACTACCGCTCGACCCAGACGATTCTGGACGCGGCTCACGCGATCATCGACAACAACGTAAATCAAAAGAAAAAAAAGCTGTGGACAAAGAACGACGGCGGCGACCGGATACTTTATTTTCAATCGCCGGATTCGGATAGCGAGGGACGGTTTGTCGCATCGCGGATCGAGGACCATCAACGGCGTGACGCGAGCAAGCGGATCGCGGTCCTTTACCGCACCAATGCGCAGTCTCGCGTTTTTGAAGAAGCTTTGAGGCGTTTGCGGATCGATTACAATATCGTCGGCGGTTTTTCTTTTTACGAGCGGGCCGAGATCAAAGACATAGTCGCGTATTTGAAACTGGCGTTGAATCCGGCGGACGACATCGCGCTTTTGCGTGTAATAAATACGCCGACACGTGGATTGGGCAAGACTTCGCTCGATCAGGTGCAGATGCGGGCGAGAAGGGAAAATGCTTCGCTCTGGGAAACGATCGTTTCAATCATTGATGGAAAGACGGACGGACCGGTTAACCTTACACTGCGAGCGAAGACAGCCCTCGCTTCGTTTAGGAGTGCAATTGAAAAACTGCAAGCAAAAGTGACTGAGTTTTCCGAGAGCGATAGACCTGTTTCCGAAGTTGTCATCGCGGCTATAGAAGATACGGGTTACTCACTTATGCTGCGGACGGAGAATTCGGATGAGGCCGAAACGCGGCTCGAAAACCTGGAAGAACTCGTCAATGCCGCTGTCGATTACGACCGGCCTCCCACCACCCCGTCCGCAGCGACCGCGGCCACCCCTCCTCAGGCAGGAGGGGAGCTGCTTCGAGATTTTATCGATCATGCGGCGCTTACCGCCGATACGGACAGGCTTGACAACAATGCCGGCGTTACGCTGATGACGGTGCATTCGGCCAAGGGGCTTGAGTTTCCGATAGTATTTATCGTCGGGCTTGAAGACGGTATTTTCCCGCATTCACGAAGCATCGGCGACCCCAAAGAACTTGAAGAAGAACGGCGGCTCGCCTATGTTGCGATCACGCGTGCCGAACAGTTGCTGTACGTCACACATTCGATGCGGCGGCGTACGTATGGCGAGGAGATCGCTTCCGAACCATCGCAGTTTCTGAACGAAATGCCGCTTGAGCTGATCGACGATCTTTCACGCGGCCCATCATGGCTCTCGTTTGCCCGCAGTTCAACGGCGACGGAAAACAGGCATACGGTCAGCGCTTTGCGAGGCGAAACCGTAACCGAAAAGCCCAGGAATGTATATACCGGAAAGACGTATAACAGCGCGGATGCGATCGCGGAGTTCTTTAAAAATAGAAGTGTTGCGGGAACTGAAGACGGTAGGCAGAAGCCGGAAGGCAGTCGGCGGGGCGAAGGCGAAACTCCGAAGCCCTTGGCGGGATTTGATAAGTTGCGATCTATCGCTTCTGACAAAGCTCGTATTCCGCAAAGCGAAATAGACCAGGCTCTGCCGATTGCCGCCGGTTCGCACGTCCGACACGGAAAGTATGGGAAAGGACTAGTGCTGCGCCGCGAAGGAACCGGCGATAATGTGAAATTGACGGTCAGCTTCCCAGGATTCGGACAGAAAAAACTCATCGAAAAATACGCGAATCTCGAAAAGGCATAGCATTTGCATTAAGAATCTCATAACGATCGTGTGTACTGTTTTAGGTCAGATCATGTAAGGAGATTCTTGAAATGCATAAGCCCGGATTCCGAAATTTACTTGCTCTTCCGCTCGCAGCTATATTTTCATTTTTATTGCTCGGATGCGGTCCTCAGCCCGTCACAACCAACGTCAATGTAATTACCAACTCAAATCTATCAAACGCCAATGCTAATCGTTCTTCGGCGAACATGGCGAATGCCAATACGGCGGCGGCTTCAGCCGTGACCGAAGCGGCCGAGCCGACGGAATATCAGGCGACAGTAACCGTGAGGCTCGAAACGATTGGCGATCAGCAGAAGATGACGATGCCGACACTGACCGCGAATGTCGCCCGAAGCGGCAGCGACCGGCGTATGCAATTTACAATGCCTGCCGGCGGACGAGTTGTTTATCTGGATCGGGCGGGGACGAATTATCTGGTCTTGCCCGAAAAGAAACAGTATGCCGAGCTGAATCGCGACTCGTTAGGCTTCGACGTTCGTCGGATGTTGATGCCGGAACAGATCGTTCAGCAGGTCAAAAACGTGCAGGGTGTCGAACGTGTCGGTGAAGAAAAATATAACGGCCGCGATGTTATCAAATATAAATATGCGGCGGTTACGAATACGCAGTCACGGGCCGGCCAAGTCGCTACCGAATCGTTCCTCCTCGTGGATAAAGCAACAGGATTGCCGCTGCGCTCAGAGACCGTGTCCCAGTCGCAGACGGGCGGGAACGTGCAGGGCTTCAGCGGCCTGCGGGTAGTAACCGAAATTACCGAGATCAAAACCGAGACGTCGCCGGAGCTATTCGCCGAGCCGACGGATTTTCAAAAGATAGAATCGGAACAGGTGCGATCGCAGGTTGACCTGATATTTAATTCCATCGCCGGGTTCTTGTCGCAGATGATGAAACAGGCTCAAACCGGTCCGAATCCCGCTGGTTCGCCGACGCAATAAGGCAGATATGGGAAGAATAATTATCGGGATTTTGGTTGGACTGCTGGTCGGCGGCGCTCTGACTTTTTACTTTTTCGTGGGTGTGCCGCGTGCCTCGCAGTTGCCCGGCTCTCCGATCCAGCCGCCCGATGCGTCAGGTTCACCCGGAACTGCGCAGATTATTCTCGGGCAGGATTTTTTTAACGAAATCCTAACGACTATTTTTCGCGATATGAACCGCCCGGCGTTTCCGCTTGGTAAAAATGACGCGGATAACAAAAACGGCGGGCCTCAATATGCAGCTTTTCAGGAAGGAAACCAGTGCGACGGTAAAATAACCGTGCTGTCCGAAGGCAGCGGCGTTCGAACGGGTTTGCGATTTGAGAATAATCGCCTGGCGGCACCGCTGGCTTTTTCGGGAAGCTATAATTCGCCGGTCGGATGCCTTCAATTTACCGGTTGGGCACAGGCAAATCTGGAACTCAGATACGACGATGCGCAACAAGCAGTTTTTGGACAAATCAATATCGAAACGGTCAATCTCGACGGTGTGAATCCGATATTCGCAGGATTCGTCACGCCTCTCGTCCAGTCAACATTGAACACCCGTGTAAATCCGATCCAGATTCTTCAGGGAAAGCAGATCGCTTTGAACCTGCCAATCTCATCGGCCGGGTCAAATCTTCAGGCAAAGGTGAAGGATGTACGCTCCGAAATAAAAGACAATGCCTTGCACTTGTATGTGGTGTATGACTTTACCGGGGCACCGATGCAGTAAATTGCAACGGCGTCTTCGACCGAATTCTCTTTGACGTACCGCAAATTTCATTTATCATTGCGTCTGTATCAAGGTATGGAGCAGTTATATTATGAAAAATAGATCGCATTTTATTACGACACTCACGCTCATCATCGCGGTAGGCTTGGGCTGTGGGTTCATTGACAGAGGCACGACGACATCGGAGCCGGGCGTAGGAGACTCCAACAAAACCCTGACTGATAAGGCCGTCGATAAAACAGTTGGCCAGTCGAAAATAGGCGTGCCGGAATGTGATGAGGTTGTGGATGCTATCGAGGCCGAGCTGAATAACAGCTATGATAATTTTGCCGTCAAAGCCGTCAAAGCGACATTTCTTAACAGAATAAAGGACAGTATCAAGCAGAGCGTTGAGGAAAATAAATCAGACACCGTCGAACTCGCGAAAACGTGCAAGGAATTAAGACGCAGTTCGATAAGTATAAGGCCGAGGAACAGAGCAAACAGAATAAGTAGTTATGTACTCATTAGTCGGTGGGGAAGAAAAGGATTCGGACCACGGATCACGAGAAACAGAACGAACAAGACGAAATAAGTTCCTCCTAAATTCCTTAACCAACACAACTTGGATCAAGAGCAAATTGAAATGCCCGCCTCAACTGAATGAAGGCGGGCATTTTTTATTCATGGTTATCGAAATCTAAACGCTCATTATCTCTACTTCCTTGTTCTTAGCCAATTCGTCGATCTTACCGATAAACGTATTCGTCAGCTTCTGAACTTCATCGAGGCCATACCTCTCGTCGTCTTCGGAAACAACCTTATCCTTCAGCATTTTCTTGAGGGAATCGTTTGAAGCGTGCCGAATATTTCTGACGGCAATGCGGTGCTCTTCGGCAATTTCGTGTATCTGTTTGGCAAACTGCTTACGGCGCTCTTCGTTTAGTGCGGGCACGGTCAATCGTATAACTTTGCCGTCGTTCGAAGGCGTCAGGCCGAGGTTGGCCGCGGTGATCGCCTTCTCGATCGCACCCAGCTGTGTTGCGTCCCAAGGCTGCACGGTGAGCATCTGCGGTTCGGGTACGGCAACCGATGCCATCTGGGCCAGCGGGGTTGACGTGCCGTAGTAATCAACATGAACGGCGTCTAACAAACCGACGGTAGCACGGCCGGTGCGGACGTTTGAAAGTTTGCGTTTGAAGTCTTCAACCACTCCATCCATTTTCGGTTTTGCTGCGCTTGTAACGCTGTCTACGCTCATAATATTTTAGTCGAGACTCTCGACTTATCTAGGCTGTTGTCGCCGTGCCGCCGACGGTCACCAATGTACCGATGCTCATATCGCCGCCCACGGCTTTGAGAATGTTACCGGATTCCTTCATGTTAAAGACCATGATCGGCAAATTGTTGTCCATGCAAAGCGAAATTGCCGAGGCGTCCATTACCTTCAACTGTTTTTCGAGGACTTCCTGATAGGAAATTCTCTCAAACCGTGTCGCATTCGGATCCGTCATCGGGTCAGCCGAGTAAATTCCATCTACCTTGGTGGCCTTGAAAATAACCTCGGCACCGATCTCGCATGCACGCAGGGCTGCTGCGGAATCGGTCGTAAAATAGGGATTGCCGGTGCCGGCGGCGAAGATAACGACCCGCATTTTCTCAAGATGCCGGATCGCACGACGGCGGATAAAAGGCTCGGCAAGCTGCGGGATGTCGATCGCCGACATGACGCGAGTGTAAACGCCGACTTGTTCCAACGCGTCCTGCAAAACGACGGCATTCATTACGGTTGCGAGCATGCCGATGTAATCGGCGGCTCCGCGGTCCATATTTCCAGCGGATTTTGAAACGCCGCGAAAGATGTTGCCGCCCCCGACGACAATCGCTATCTCAATACCGAGATCATGCACCGCCTTTACCTCACGAGCGACAGATTCGGCAACAAGCGTGTCAATGCCGTAATTCTGAGCACCCATCAGGGCCTCGCCGGAGAGTTTTAGGAGGATGCGTTTGTAAGCCATAACAGTGGTCAGTGGTCAGTGGTCAGTTGTCAGCATCGGATCTTCCGACTACTGACCACTGAACACCGACCACTGTTACTAACCAACCATCGATGCGACTTCCGCCGCGAAATCATCCGCTTTCTTCTCGATGCCTTCGCCCATTTTGTAACGTGTGAAGCGGCGGATCGAGATATTTTCCTTGATCGAGCCGATCTTTTCGGCGACAAGTTCGCCGATGGTCTTGCTCGGGTCTTTGACGAACGGCTGATCTACAAGCACATTATCTTCGTAAAATTTGTTCAAGCGGCCTTCGATTATCTTGCCGAGAACGTCCTCGGGTTTGCCGGCATTTTTCGGATCGCCTTTAAGCTGATCGAGAAGGAACGCGCGTTCTTTATCGAGATCGGCGGCCGGAACTTCTTCGCGCGTTGCGTAACGCGGGTCGGATGCGGCGATATGCATCGCAACGTCTTTGACTAGCTGCTGAAATTCTTCGCCGCGCGAAACGAAATCGCTTTCGCAATTGATCTCGACAAGTACGCCGACCTTGCCGCCCATGTGGATGTATGAACC
>JANNGV010000042.1:0-2726 GCA_031404055.1 Chloracidobacterium sp. | reverse complement strand
CTCGAATATACGCGCAGCGCAGGGCCATGCAGTTCACGCGCGGTCCGCGACACAAATTCCGCGTCGGTGCCGGCGAGCGCCACGGCGAAAGATGCGGTTAAACTAAAAGGTATGAAATTTGAAATTCCCTGCTATGTCGTCGAAATCGACACGGTGATCTCCGAACCTGACGAGTTTCATGCTCTTATTACCGCTTCTTAGTTGGCGGTTCTTTTTTATCGCCCCAATAGAAAGCCCGCACAACCAGCACGTACACAAGAATGCTCAACGCGAGCAAAATAAAAAAGAAAACTACTAACCACGCGGTTGGTGACATCAGGTTGGCATCTCCTCATTAACGATCGCTGTCGGCTCAAGCAGGCCCGCGACCAGGCCCTTGCCGCCCTTGTGCTCTATTACGTGCTTGTAAAAAACGGTTAGGATTGCGACGATCGGGATCGCCAGAAAAACTCCCGGTATTCCCGCCACCTGCTCACCCGCCAGTACCGACAAAATTATCAAAACCGGATGGAGGTGCAATCCGCCGCGAACGATGCGCGGATACGTGACGTAATCGTGGATAATGCGAAGCACGACCAGAAAAATGAACACGTACAGCGCCTTCCACGGATTGTTCGAAAAACCGGCGGTTATCGTGACGATCAACCCAATCGTCGCGGGTCCGAGCAACGGCACAAATTCGAACACACCCGCTAGAATGCCGAGCAGCAAAGCGTATTTCAATCCTATGATATAAAACCCGATCGTGCATAAAACGCCGATAATCAAACACGAAATAAGCTGGGCCCGCGTGTAAGCGGCAAGCGTGGTATTTATATCCTGCATCACGAATTCGGCACGCATTCGCCAGGGGCCGGCGGGAAATACACGAAGAATGGCGAGCCGTATCAGGTTAACATCCTTCAGAAAAAAGAAGGCGAGGATGGGAACAAGCACCAGCCACGGCAGATAAGTCACAACCGCCAGCAGGAAGTTTCCGAAACCCGCGGTTATTCGTTCGCCGAGCGAAACGGCCTGCTCGTTAATCTTCAACTGAACGTCTTCCGGAAGCCGAATTTGATCGAATTTACGGTTTAGGTCATTAAAGCTTTGCCTGATGCCTGATGCGTAATTTGGGAGATTGGCCCCAAACTCCTTACCCTGCTCGATAACAAGCGGTGCGAGATTTGAGATACCGAAACCAAGCGCGGCGAACACCGCTATGTAAGAGATCAAGATCGCGAGCGGGCGCGGCATTAATTTCTCAATGTTGTTTGCCTTAAACGGCTTGCGGATCAACTTAACCAAAGGCGATATCAGATATGCAAAAAAGATCGATAAAACCAGCAGAAAGAATAGATAGCTCAGCGATGAAATAATGCTGGTGACATAACCGGCGACGAATAACAGCAGCAGCGTAACGACAACCACGCGAACGATCGAGCTGACCGAGGGCGTAGACTTGTGAAGCTCTACCCTCATCGCGGCTTGCTCGATCTCGGGCAGCGGCCGTATTACCGTGTTCGCACTTGTTTTGTGGATATCCTCGTCGGCCATCGTATTTGAGATCGGACTTTATCTGACGGGAGTCGAATTCGTATTGCTGGGTATCGCATTCGCTACCATCGGCCCAGCATCGGATTTGGAGTAATTTTCCATTGTAAACCGCTCAGTCAGTTTTTCGATTACGCCCGGCAGGAATTGGAAATTCGTGCCTATCATGATCGCTTTGCCCTCATCAGCAAGCCGCCGCCGATTGACGTCATACGGAGTATTCGCGATTGCAAACGCTTTATCTTCGGCGGTCAGGACAGCTCCGTCTTTACGCCGGAATACCAAAATGAACTTGAAATCGGCGTTCCGCATCGCCTGCAAATCGCTTTCGAAACTGGTTAAAACAGGCGCGGCATTCACCGGAGCCTGCGTTTCAGCCGTCGAATTGATTATCCGCTGATTCGGCGCACATGCCATTACCGAAATCAACAAGACAATAATTGCAGTCCTTTGTTTCATTTTACAAATCTGCGAGAAAGCATTGCTGACACAAAGGACACAAAGTTTTCCGCAAAGATCGCCAAAGTTCATTTTCTCGTGTCCTTTGTGCTCTTCCTTAGTGCCCTTTGTGTCAAGCCGCTCTTGCACCCTCAAAAACCTATGCGCTTACAGCGTACCGTTTATCACTCGTTTGATTCCATCGCGCAACAAAACAACGTTGAAGTTAATCACCAAGCCCAACTTGTAACCGCCAAGCCGCATATATGTAAGTGTTTGCGAGTAATGAATATTATGGAGGGCTTCGACGCTTTTCACCTCGATCACTAACCTGTTTTCAACAAGAATATCAATTCGATAACCGCACTCCAGGTGAACTTCTTCAAAAACGAGCGGCATCGGTTTTTGCTTTTCAGCACGCAGGCCGGACTTAACCAACTTATGATAAAGGCATTCTTCGTATGTTTTCTCCAACAAACCCGGCCCAAGAACTGTATGGACTTCTATGGCAAGACCAATTACTTTGTGTGCGATCTCGTTTTCATGCATAAAAATTAGTTATTAAGACAGTTTTCAACACAAAGGGCACAAAGTTTTTTCACCAAGATCACCAAGGGGATTTTGCTTAGAATAATCTTCCTATTCTTCTTGGTGTTCTCTGTGAATCTTTCCTCCGTGTACTTTGTGTCAACCGATTTCCCAAGCAGTTTAAACCGGTCTACAAATTATCCGGCTCGTCGTTCGCAGCGTTTCCG
>JANNGV010000041.1:0-5581 GCA_031404055.1 Chloracidobacterium sp. | reverse complement strand
CGCGCTGGCGCCCCTCCGGCTGGGGGCCGGGGGCGCCAGGGCCGCGCGGGACCTGCCGCGCCGCCCGCAGCGCCCGCCGCCGTGTCCGATCTCCTGGCACATAACCTGCTGACGGGCCGTCTCATTATAGGCGCCGGAACTAAAATACGTATCATTCATCTTCGATGATCCCTGCGTTATATGCACGCCGCCGGTAATATTAATCGAAGCAAGACCAAGCCACCCGTTATTACCGTAAGCCGCATTGCAGGAATGTACCTTTCCCGTAATCATCACGCAGCGTTTACGTGCCCGCGAAGAGCTGTCGCCGGATTCGTATAGAAGATTCAAGACCGTTGAGGTAGACCACTCGGAATTGGCGCGATTAAGATTGTCGTCCCAATCCGTCGTATTGCTGTCTACAACTCTTAGATTAAAAGGGTTTGATATTCGAGCCCAGTGGTAATTGTTCCACGAGTGCGACGCTGTCGCGCCGATCGGAAAGCTTAAAAGGGCGAACAACGTCGTTGCCGCCACGAACGATAGGTAGATCTTTGATTTCATTTGGAAGCTCCTGTTTATGATTCAATTTACAAAATGAACGAGCCAGGAATCGGCCGCAACATTATGCCTTTGTAAAAATAATCTATAAATCAAGTGGGTTGATTCGATCTCGCACCACTTTTCGGAACTGAGGGTGATGGAATCTTACGCGGGAAAGTTGAAAAAATCAAGAGTCGGACAAGTTTGTGCGGAGGAGAATATGAATACGGTTAACCGTCATCGGTTCGATGAGAAGTGGATAAAATGTCTCAATCGCTAATACAAAGGCTCGAAATCACCTCGGCCGTAAACCTTGGACGGCTTCCAGTAGGCTGAACAAGAAACTATAGGTGAAAGGTCCGAACTAGTTCATAAAAATCAGCAGGACGCCGCACGGGTCCCAGACGTGAAATATCTGCGTGTCTCCGATCATTTCGGGTTCATCGTGGCGTGCGTTGCCAAAATCGCCCTCGCCGATAATTTTCTTGGCGTGTTCGTACCACGCTTGAACATCATCAACATCGAACTTCATCATAAAATTCTCCGCCCAATCCTTAACGTAGTAATTTTGCAGGCGAAAGACGGCACCGCCAAGCCGGCAGTCCATCGTTCCGCCCCAACCTTCCGTCAACTCAAATCCGAGCGCGGCGTAAAACCGTTTTGACATCTCAAAATCTTCCGCAGGTGTATAAACGACAAGTTCTTTTATTGTTGGTGCCATAAGTTGATTTCGTAGCCCGTGTTCTGGTTTATCCGACAAGAAAGACTGCGACGAGCCTTTCAACATTCCTGCAGCCTCCACCGTCGTGGATTGAAATAAGGTCGAATCTACCATCAAAGTCGATGCCTATCAAGACCGCGCCGATAGGCGTTGGAGAGTTGGGTGTGTTGGCTGGTTAGGGCGATATTTTGTCGATAAAAAACGGACATTCGCTCATGTCGGCAAGCGTGAGATCATTCAGATCTGGTGCTTTTTGCGCTTCTTCACATTTTCCGCCGCTGAGCACTTTGTCTATGCTTGTCGATACGGCATTGCCGTCCACGCGAAATTCGACCTGAGAGTATCGGAAGATGACGCTCTTATCGCATTTGGCACAGTCGTACTGCGCTCGGTGTAATGATTTGCTCTCGGTTAATATGGCCATGATCTCTGAAAATATTGTAGATGATTTCTAAAAATCATTATGTTAGGTACTTAACAGACTATTCACCTGCGGGTTGCTGATAATTAGCTGCTCTAACTTATTTACAAGATTTTACTGAAAGAAAACTGATGTCCGATGCAGCCAAAAGGATCCTCTATGTTGATGACGATCCGGATTCGTGTGAGCTAATGAGTGTCTGGCTAACCGCCGACGGCAGCCAGTATGACGTGACCGTGGTTTCAACGGCCCAAAGAGCCAATTCGCTGATCTCTGACGGCGGATTCGATCTGTATATTCTGGATTACTGCTTGCCCGAGTTGAGCGGAGCCGAACTGTGTCGGGCGATCCGAAAAATTGACACCGAGGTTCCGGTCATCGTCTACAGTGCTATTGCACGCCCGATCGACCGAGAAACGGCGTCCGAGGCCGGTGTCGACCTGTATCTCGTAAAACCAGACGACCTCGACCGCCTGAAACCGGCGATCCGTCATTTGCTCGGCGAAAAAGTTAACAATTCTTTTGCGGTCTCTCCCAGTTGACTGCCTATTCAGCAAAACTTATCGAGCCTGCGGAGCAACCCCGCACAAGTGCAGCCGTTATTAGTGTTGAGTGTGTCAGGCTGCCCTTAGCGCGCATTTGCTCCATGCGATGCCCTTCACCCACGAAGGGCATCATTTTGCTTTTCCGGTATCGGAAATCGGGCAATTCGTTCACGGCTAATTGAACTGTTTGTATGATTGGTTAAGAATAAATCTCCGTCGTAAATAATCGTTTGTAAACACCGGCGCTCATCCCCATGTTTGCGGACATTGCGGCTGTCTAGATAGCGAAGGAGCCCCGATGAAACAAAAGAAAAAAGTGGACGAAGGCGCCTTGGAGAACCGGCTGCTCGCGGCTTTGCCTAAGGGCGAATTTAATAACATTGCCGGTGCCCTAGAACGCGTCGAATGCGAACAGGGTGACGTTCTATGGGAGGTCGAGGAAAAACGCAAGTATCTTTATTTCCCGACCACCGCGCTCATATGCCTGCTTCACGAAACGGACAGCGGGGTTTCGGCGGAAGTCGGGATCGTAGGACGCGACGGTGTCGCGGGCGTGTCACTATTTACAGGCGACGCAAGAATGGCCGACAGGGCCGTGGTTCAGCACGGCGGTGTCGCCTATAGAATGAGGGGCAAGGCCGTAAAGGATGAGTTTGCTCAGTGCGGCGATTTCCAGGACCTTTTGATGAACTACACACAGTCACTCATCACACATATTTCACAGACCGCCATTTGCTACAGGCTGCACTCTATCGAGCAGCAGCTCGCCAGATGGCTCCTTCGTAATCACGACCATCAGCAAAAGAAATCATTCGAAATGACGCATGAGCAGATCGCCGGTATACTCGGCGTCCGCCGCGAGAGCGTTTCGCTTGCCGCCGGGCGGCTTCAGGAAATGGGGCTCATAAAATATGGCCGCGGGAGCATCAAGCTGGTGAATCGTAAGGGTTTGGAAGCCTCAAGCTGCGAATGCTACAGCGTCGTTAAGGAACATTACGAACGCATGCTTAAGGAGTACACTGAGAAGCACAAGTAATCTCTCAGGAATCGATACTAGCTTTGGCCTGATTCTCCTTTGCAATCGAGTACAGCGCAGATTTCACCTGAAACGGTGTCATATCGGGATGTTTCTCCAGCAAAAGGGCGATCACGCCGACTATGTGCGGGCAGGCAAAGCTGTTGCCCGTCAGATTACGGTGCCCACCATCCAGCCAAGCGGTGCGGACATTTACCCCGGGAGCAGTAAGCTCAATGACTTCGCCATAATGAAAACCGAAGTTCAGCGGATCCGTCTCCTCACTTTTGATCACGGAGATCAGCGAGGATGAGAAAACGGACGGAAAACTTGGATGCGGAAGATTGTTTGCCGCCGCCACGACGATGCAGCCGGCCTGATACGCCCGGTCAAGAAGATCGTGCAGCGGCGAAAAGAATTGCGGTTTCGTCGTGCCAAGGCTAAGGTTAATTACGCGATAGCGCTTTTTGATGGCATATTCCAGCCCGGCAAGAAACGCTTGTCCGTCGCCCAATCCGGCCGCTCCGAGTACCTTGATACTGTAAAGCTCAGCATCGCCCGCGATATTTGCGATTATCCCCGCGCATGCGGTTCCGTGCCCCGCCGAATCGCCGTTGTCGGACAGGTCGAAAATTATCCTTTTATTATCGACACGAGCCTCGACGGACTCGATCACGCGTCCATGAAGATCAGGATGACTTGCGTGGATACCGCTATCGACAATGGCCACGCTGACGCCTCGGCCCGTCGCCGACCGCCAATCGTCGTCCAGACGCAGATAGCTCGCAAGCGAAGCGTACGGATTCGATTCTAGACCGGTAACCAATGTCATATCCTTAAAACTCTTCTCCTGTTGAGGAGGGCGGCGTCCAAGTAGGCTCTCTTTTTCCCACCTATATCTCTTAGCGAGAGGCTGCACGCTAATGATTTAGTTCGAAACCGTCGAATTGCTATCCTACGGCGCCCGCTATCGCGTTCTGACTAAAGACTCAAGTAGCTAACTTCCGTCTTGCTGTCAGAGAAACGCACGATAGATTCGAGGAGCTCTCGGCACATCACCCGCTCCGCCTCACCGCGGCTTGCCAGCTCACGCATCAGGATCGCGAGGTCCATCATTTCACGGTGTTCCGCTGAATCGCGGACGCCACTCAGCCATTTCCGAAGTTCACCCATATCTTCGATGTTCTGGCCGGACAAGACCCGATCACCCAAATCGCGGAAAAGCTTGGCCGATTCGTATGCGTTAACCAATGAGGCAATTGCTTCGGCAAAAACGGCGGCCCGGTCCATCTCAGCCGGAGTAAACGGTTCGAAAGGCGGGTCGCCCCGGCGGTTTATGTATTCAAGGACGCCGATTACCTCACCCTTATGGCTCAGCGGCGTGGCAAGGATCATCTGCGTCGAATAACCCGTGGTTTTATCGACCTCTGAGTAAAATGTCGATTCTTCGCCAACGTCCGAAACCGCCATCGGCTGGCCCGACGAAAGCACGAATCCGGCAATTCCCTTTCCGGCCGGAACCTTTAGATTGATCAAATGTTCCGCCACCTTCCCGATCGCCGAAAGAAATCGCAGATCGCCCTCGTCGCCGTCGCGGATAAGCACCGACGCCTCATCCGAATTTATCTCGGCAGCTGAGATCTCAAGCAATTTAGCTATCGAATGCGTCAGCGGTTCGATAAGGACATTTGCGATATCCACGGTTTCGATCAAACGCTGCAGTTTCGCCGGTAAATCGTTTGAATTCGCTTCAGTCATAAATTGATTTTCATTCAATTTCCGGCGATTATCAAGCAACACGGAACAAAGTAATTTTATCAGTGGAATTCGGCACCGATTCGTTATTTTCAATGGGCAAATAACTTGATCGGTGCAGAGCGGTTCACCTTGCCGGTGTTGAACCTGACGCTCTAACTGTGTGAAGACTGCGGGGAGTTTATGACTTTAAAGAAATGTCTGTGTTTCGTAAGTTTGCTCTGTGTTTTGACCGCTACGCCTGTCTTTACGCAGGAAACGACGATAACCCGAATACCAAAACCGGTAGAATCGGACCCGTTCAAGCTAACGAGCGGCAGTTCTTTCTCCGCATCAGGATCCGGCGGTTCACGCTCGTCTTCCCGGATGGCGAAAGAGACGGTCGCATCGGACTTTGGGGACGCACTCGAAGTTATTCGCAATAATCACGCTGACGGGCCAAGGCTGAACTCCGAATCGCTCACAAGTTCCGCCATCAGCTCAATGCTGAAGGTGCTCGATCCGCACTCAAATTACTACGACGCAAACGAATATCAGGACCTTCTTGGCGAGCACCAAAGCGAGTATTCCGGTACGGGATCGTCAATCGCCGGTTTTGAACG
>JANNGV010000040.1:0-5215 GCA_031404055.1 Chloracidobacterium sp. | reverse complement strand
GTGGGCGCGTTGTCGGCGCGGTGGACATACACGAGCGCCGCCGTGACGTTCAAGCCCTACAGAACGGGCGTGCGCGCCGCGATCATCGACACATTTGCATGGCACGCGAGTGCCGCCGCCGACCGGCCTATCGCAATTATCAAGACTGCCTTTCAACCGGGCGAATTTCTATTAAAATCTAATCAACCCCGAGTAAGACATCCATCGTCAATTGGTCCAAGCGTTCATATTTCAAACCTTTCGATGACAAGTGTTTGCGGTCAAATTCCGTCGCCAGCAAACCAGCCGAACCCTCCAAACTAAATCCGCCCACCAGGTTTCCCTTATTCGTTTCTTCGATTTCCGCTAACATTGATCTTATTTCCTCGTTGTTGTTCCAACGCTCCGCCTTATCTTTTAAAATCAAATATGTTCGAATACAACCGCGGGCAAACTCTTTGACGCCGTCGTAGTCTTCCGTTCGGTAAGCGTGGGCATCAAAATGCCGCATCCCTTCATAACCGACATCTTCCAAAAATTTTACCAGCCAAAAAGCCGCTTTTGGATTTGCCGAACCAAACCGTAAATCCTGATCGTAGCGCCCAGGAACCTGATCATTAAGGTCGATGTGAAAAAGTTTGCCTGCTTCCCAGGCCTGTGCGACCGAGTGTGTCATATTCAAGCCGGGCATTTGTTCGTGTGCTACTTCAGGATTTACTCCAACCATTTCCTTATGTTCCAGGGTTTCAATAAAGGCTAGATAGGCCCCGGTGGTCGGGAAATAGATGTCGGCTCGCGGCTCATTAGGCTTAGCCTCAAGCGCAAATTTATACCCATAACTTTGCGAAATATTGTATTCGCAAAGGTAGTTCAATGCTTCGCGGTAACGCTTGATGGCTTCATCGGTTCTTCGGCATGCATCGGTTTCAACGCCGTCCCTCCCCGTCCAAACGACGAAAACTTTTGCACCGAATTCGGCACCTAAGTCCATCGCCCGCATCGTCTTTTGCACTGCATAACCTCTGACTCGCGCATCATTTGCCGTAAAGCCTCCGTCGCGGAAAACAGGGTCCCAAGTCAAATTGACGGTTGCCATCGGAACCTTAATCGAATTTTCTTCGCACGCTTTCCTGAAATCTTTTACGATTTTGTCGCGTTCTGAAATAGTCGCATCAATCGGCACAAGATCGTTATCGTGAAAATTCACCCCATAGGCCCCGATTTCCGCCAACATTTTAACAATTTCGACAGACGAAAGTTTTTCTCTGACACGGTCGCCGAATGGGTCGCCCCCACGATTGCCAACTGTCCATAATCCAAATGTAAATTTATGCTCGGGTTTAGGCCCGTATATTCCGTTATTCATATTCTAATTTCTCCAACCTTTTTCGTAACAATTTCCATTGCCGGCCTAAGCGCGGTGTAAAGCAACTTATATGCTTCGTAATTACGATTTAATTTTTCAACTGAGTCTTTCTTCGGCTCAACTGTTTCCGCAACGCGTATTGTTTTTTCGCACGCCTCATCAACCGTTTGCCACGCACCCACGCCGACTCCGGCCAATATGGCCGCGCCAAATGCCGCACCTTCATCGGCTTCTAAAATTTCAACCGTCTGCCCATAAACGTCCGCTTGGATTTGCCGCCAGAGTTTTGATTTTGCACCGCCTCCGCCAAGACGAATGGTTGTAATCGGCGTTCCGAGATCCTTAAAAATCTCAAAAGAATCACGCAAACTGAACGCAACGCCCTCCAAAACAGAACGTGTCAGATGGGCAGCCGTGTGGTTTGCAGTCAACCCAACGAAAGCCGCACGAGCGTTGGTGTCAAGATATGGCGTGCGTTCGCCCATTAGATAAGGCAGCCATATCGCGCCATCGGAACCACTTGGAATTTTTGCGGCTTCTTCGACCAATTCATCGTAATTTTTGTTATAGCCAAAGTTTTCCTTAAGCCACCTCAATGAAAGTCCCGCCGATTGTGTAACGCCCGTATTGTGCCACCGATTTGGAATTGCGTGACAGAGAGTGTTAATTCTGCCTTTCATGTCAAGTTTTGGTTGTTCCGTTACCGCAAAAACAACTCCAGAAGTGCCAATGGTTGCACTCACCGTTCCGGGACGCGTGACACCCATTCCTAAGGCTCCTGCCGCGTTATCTCCCGCACCCGCGACAATTGGCGTGCCTTCAGTCAAACCTGTTGCGTTCGCTCCGTTTGCCGAAACCGCTCCAGTAACCTCAATGGACTCATAAACTTTAGGAAATAAATCGCGGTCGAGATCAAATACGTCAAACATTTTGTCCGACCATTTCCGGTTTTGGACATCGAATAAAAGTGTCCCGGAAGAATCGGCAACGTCACTCGCTTTATCGCCTGAGAGTTTCAAGCGAGTGTAATCTTTCGGAAGCAAAATGGTTTTTACCTGTCGCCACACTTCCGGCTCGTTTTCTCGTACCCAAAGCAGTTTCGGCAAAGTAAAACCTGTTACGGCCGGATTTGAAACCAGCTCAATCAGATTTTCAGCACCGATTTTCTCGATAATTTCGGCACATTGTTTCTCAGTTCGCTGGTCGCACCAGATCAAAGCGGGACGTAAAATCTGGTCTTCATCATTGAGCAAAACTGCGCCGTGCATCTGCCCTGAAAAACTGACTGCGGCGATCTCGTTTGCCGAAACTTTTCGTAAAACGGCACGGATCGCGGACGAAGAAGCACGCCACCAATCACCAGGATCTTGCTCAGCCCAACCTATTTCCGGCGAAGCAAAAGGTTGGTGTTCGGCGGTGTCGGACGCGATAACCTTTCCGCTTGCGTCTATTACAACCGCCCGCGACCCGCTTGTGCCGACATCTATTCCAAGAAAATTCATTCGCTCATACCCTACTAAGGATGAACATCAATTGCCGATCACTTCAAGCGTTTGCGACAGTAAATCAACTGAGTTGCCGCCAACCATAATTTGAAATGTTCCGGGTTCGACAATGCGTTTCATTTCGCGATTGTAAAATTGCAATTTCTGAGGCGTAATCGTGAAAGTGACTTTTTTTGTTTCACCCGGTTCGATCGAAACTCTTGCGAAATCTTTCAATTCCTTGACCGGCCGCGTGACTGAACTGACTTCATCGCGTATATACATTTGAGCGACTTCATCGCCGCGAACTTTACCCATGTTCGCCACGTCAACCGTTACTGTCGTACTTTCGCCGGCGCTTATCTTCGGAGCTGTGATTTTTAAGTTCGAGTACTTGAAAGTCGTATAACTAAGACCGTAACCAAACGGGAAAAGCGGTTCGGTTGTCGAAAATAAATAGCCGCGTCTTGCTGTGGGTTTGCGGTTGTAATAGACCGGTAGTTGGCCCGCCGAACGCGGAAATGACACAGGCAATTTTCCGCCCGGATTGTAGTCGCCAAAAAGCACATCGGCGGCGGCAGTTCCCGTTTCTTCTCCTAGGTAGAAGCCCTCTAGAATCGCCGGAACATTTTCCTTGACATAATTTATAGCAAGCGGCCCCGAATTTATCAGGAAAGCGACGGTCGGTTTTCCCGTAGCTAAAACAGCTTTGACCAAATCGTTTTGGCGTCCGACAAGTTCCAAGGAATCGCGGTCGCCGAGATGATTTTCCGCCCAACCCTCCCTATTCGTATCTTCGTTTCCCCCGATAACTAAGATTACCGCATCGGAAAGTTTGGCTGTTTTAACGGCTTCGTCTATTAACTTTTGATCACTTGCCGCATCGTTCAAAGTTGAAATATCTCCAAACCAATTTCCGCCTTCTTTAGTAATTTTTACGCCTTCCGCGTAATTAACTTTCACGGTATTTCCGAGTTTGTTTTTGACTCCGTCCAGAATGCTGACGGTACGCGGCGGTTTCGGATCGGTATAACCGCCCAAATGTGCTCGATCTGCATTCGGGCCAATGACGGCAACGGATCTTAATTTTGTGCGGTCGAGTGGCAACGTGTTTTTGTCGTTCTTCAGAAGCACAATCGAACGCCGCGCCGCTTCCGCAGCCAATGCTCGATCTTCGGCAGTATCGGTCATTTTGGCGGCTTTATCTGCGTCAACGTACGGATTTTCAAAAAGTCCCAGTTGGAATTTTTGATAAAGAATTCTCGAAACGGCCTGGTCGATCAAATTTTCTGGAATTTTTCCCGCTTTTACCTGTTCGGCCAAAGTCTTGTTCACGTCGGGGTCGGGCAGCTCTACATCGAGTCCGGCTTCGAGTGATTGTTTGGCGGCATCGGCTTTATCAATAGCGACGCGATGACGTTTTTCAAGTTCGGTCATCGCGTAATAATCGGAAACGACTGTTCCTTTAAAACCCCATTCCTTTCGCAAAACGCTATCGAGCATCCATTTATTGGCATGAACGGGAATGCCGTCAATTTCGTGATACGCGGGCATTATGCTGAAAAGACTGGCTTCTTTAATCGCGTCTTCAAATGGCACAAAATGGGTTTCGCGCCATATTCTTTCCGATAAATTAACCGGCGCGATATTATTTCCGCCTTCAGGCTGTCCGTGCCCGGCAAAATGTTTTCCGGTAGCAATTACGTGCGTGTCATCAATTTTCGGGTTCGCGTAAGTCGCATTGCCCTGAACGGCTTTGACTAGTGAAACAATCATTCGCGAAGTCAAATAAGGGTCCTCGCCGTAAGTTTCTTCGGTGCGTCCCCAACGAGCTTCGCGTGCTAAATCCATGTTCGGTCCTAGAACATGGTGTGTTCCGCGAAGCCGTGTGTGTCTTGCCGCAACCGTAAAAACGCGGGTGATCAAATCAGTATCCCAACTCGAAGCCATTGCAAGGGGAACGGGAAACACTGTTGACCCCTGTGCCATGTTTCCATGCAAAATCTCGTCGTGGAAAACCGCCGGAATTCCCAAACGGGTATTTTCTTTTAGCCATTTTTGCACTGCATTGGCGTATTCAGCGGATCGCTTTGGATCCAGCGTTTCGCGTTGACGCGCGAATTGTCCGATGCCGTCCGGCATCTTCTGCTTTGCGATCTCCGGAGAAAACGTCCCACCAAAAGGCAAATCTTCTTTTTTTACACGACTGTTGTCGTTTGGTTTTTCCATCCAAACGCACATCATTTGAGCGGCTTTTTCCTCGATCGTCATTCGACCGAGCAAATCCTTGACACGCTCATCGATTACTAGATTCGGGTTCTTATAAGGCAGTTGCTCATGCGCTTTTGACCTGAAAGTTTGAAAGTCGAACCCGGCAATGAACACC
>JANNGV010000039.1:0-2600 GCA_031404055.1 Chloracidobacterium sp. | reverse complement strand
TGATCTGTTTGATCCCGTACTTGGTCGGCGACGCCAATCTGAGCGGCGCTCCGTGTTCAAGAAGGAGCGGCTCGCCGTTCATCTCATATGCAAGTAGCGTCTGCGGATGCAGAATGCTCGGCATATCCCACCCTACATAATACTCTTCGTTCGGCGTGGTCAGCGAAACATACGGCACTAGCTTTTCGGGGTGATTAAAGATGTCGGGTGCGCTGCCATCATTCGTTTTGGGCAAATAGGCAGCGGCAAAGTCCGAAAACCGTACGCCCGCCCAATTTACGATTATGCTCCACCCTTCGACGCACTTTAACTCGGTCGTCATCTCGGTTCGCGGCAGAGTCTTGATATCGGCCAGGCTGACGGTCAGGTCGTCTGTCCGGTTTGCGAGGCCGCCAATGCTTAGGCGCCAATTTGCCGGGTCAAAGCCTTCGGAGAGGCCCGCGGCACCGTTCATACGCCGCGGCGAAACACTCGTTAGCGGAAATTCGGGTGAGAGCCGCGAAGGGCGGTAGAATATCTGGCTGACCCTTTCGTTAAACCTAAATGTCTTGCGGAGCAGCTCCTGTTTTGTCTCGTCCGGCATCCAACGCCAGCCAAAAACTCCCGCCAGAGATGTTACACCGCCGATTAAAAAATTGCGGCGCGATCGCTGCGACATCTGTTTTCGTGCCGCGTCTGCCGGTAAAGGCCCGCCTAGATGCCTTTTTTCATTGAGTATTCTAGCCGTGTTTTCTCGGTCAACAGCTTCGGCAGCGGCTTTTTCACGCTTTTGCTGCTCGATCTCGCGTACTTTTTCTAGCAAAACTTCTTCGTTTTCCGGGTTCATATCTTTGCTCCTTCGTCTATCGCAGCCGCATTCACCGGTACGTCGTTATCAGCGTCGACGATCTCATAGCCGGTTATCATCGATCGAAAATTGCTCCAACCCGCCACGATCACTTGAAAAACATGGACGAGGAAAAACAGAACAAAAGATATCGTCAGCCAAAAATGCTGCCAGCGTGCCCAGTCATAACCGCCAAGCAGTGTGGTCAGCCACGCTAGCTGCAGTGGTTTATAGATCGCTAAACCGGTGATGAGCGAACCTGCTCCCATCAGAATTACACTTGTATATGCGATACGCTGGGCGTCATTATATTTTCCCTGCGGTGGCAGTTTCTTAATAATATGAGCGTCATGCAGGGCAACGAACAAAGCTCGTTTAAATGAGCCCGGAACCGGTACTATTGCCCGCCACTCGCCCGATAATATCGTGTAAATAACATAGATCACACCATTTACAGCAAAAAGCCACATGAAAAAAAAATGAAGCTGGATGCCTTCGGCTAGGCGTTGGGGAATTCCGAGCGTTTCATAAAACCACGCAGGAAAAAAATTAAATAGCTCGTAGCCGAATATCCTTATCCCATACGCCGGGTTTGCCCAATAGATCAACATTCCGCTCCAGATCATCATTGTTAAAAGCGGGAAATTTATCCAATGCAGCCAACGCACGGCCAACGGATGCTTTTTCTCAAGTTGTTTCTGCATATCGGTTGGTTACATTTCTTATATTACGGCAAAGCCCAGACTACCACTAAAATTTAGCTTATTTCATATATCCTTTCTTCGGCCGAGTTTATTCCTATAGGGCGCAATTTTATCTTCGCGTTTGAGCCGAAAACAGATCTAAGAATTTTTTCTTGAATCCGAACCGGGACGGGAAACGAAATCCTTTCTGTAAGCTAAACACCCCTGAAGGTTTGCAAAAGGGATATTAACTAGGAACGAGGAAGAAAATAAAAATGAAAAATTTTACGTTATCACTGATGTTTGCGGTAGGGATGCTGCTCGTAGGAAATCTTGCGGTTTCGGCCCAGGATATGAAAATGGAAAAATCCGACAACCCGATGGTTGGAGGCGCGGCGATGTACAAAAACAAGGATATTGTTGATAACGCGGTTAATTCGGCGGATCACACAACTCTTGTTGCCGCTGTTAAAGCAGCCGGTTTGGTCGACACGCTTAAGAGCAAAGGCCCGTTCACGGTTTTTGCTCCGGTCAATTCGGCTTTTGCCGCACTTCCGGCTGGAACTGTTGAAATGCTTCTGAAACCGGAAAATAAAGCGACGCTTACGAAGATACTTACCTATCACGTGGTCGCTGGCAATCTGGACTCTAAAGCGATCGCCAAAGCTATCAAGAAGGGTAACGGAACGGCCACGGTCACGACCGTTTCGGGCGGAACGCTTAAGGCTTCGATGAGCGGTTCGGACCTTATTCTTACCGACGAGAAAGGCGGCACCTCGAAGGTCACCATTGCTGACGTTAGACAATCAAACGGCGTCATCCACGTGGTCGATACGATCGTAATGCCTAACTAACGGTTTGCTCTGTCTTCTCAAGCGGCCCTCTAAAGATTCGTGTCACACGACCCTTATCGGCGGATACATTGTGGAAGGACACGTGCCGGCGGCCGACGTAACCCGCCTGCTCAAAGAGAAGCCGAAAGGTATCCTGGGTTTGACCATTCCCGGTATGCCGGCCTCCGCGCCCGGGATGGACGTCATGCCGTTCCAGCCGTACACGGTCCTGACCTTTGACGCGAAGGGCAAGACCAC
>JANNGV010000038.1:0-6966 GCA_031404055.1 Chloracidobacterium sp. | reverse complement strand
TTCTTCGCTGTCGCACCAAGACGGCCTTTGCCGCCGCGTCCCTGTTGGGAATAAATCGACACAGGCGTTCGCTTAATGTAGCCGTTTACCGTCACGGTAATAACGACATCTTCGTCGGGGATTAGGTCTTCGATAGTGAAGTCCGTTCCCATGTCGATGATCTCGGTCCGGCGGGCGTCGCCAAAATTCTTTTTGATCTCGTGAAGCTCGTCCACGATCACCTGCCGCAGCACGCTTTCGTTTTGAAGGATGTTTTCGAGCTCGGCGATGTATTTGATTACACTTTCGTACTCGTCAAGAATCTTTTGGCGTTCCAAAGCCGACAGGCGGCGAAGCTGCAAGTCTAGAATCGCCTGTGCCTGAATGTCGCTGAAGCCAAGATCGGCCATGACCTTTCGCAGGTCCTTAACAAAATCCGATATCGGTTTGTCCGAGGCGACACCGCGCCAGTTCTTGATCTCGTCGAGGCCGGTGAACTTTGCGGTCAGCCACAGCTTGGCCTCATCGACCGCACGCGAATTGCGGATCAGCGGGATAATGTAATCGAGGGCATCGATGGCTTTGTTCAAGCCTTCCAATATGTGAGCTCGGGCCTGGGCCTTGCGCAGATCGAATTCTGTGCGGCGGCGGACGACCTCGCGGCGGAATTCGAAGAATGCTTCGAGAATTTGTTTTAGCGTGAGCAGCTTCGGCTGGCCATCGACGATCGCGATATTGATGATTCCGAACGAGGACTGCATCGGCGTCAGCTTATACAGCTTGTTGAGAACTACCTGCGGGATCGCGTCGCGCTTCATCTCGATGACGATGCGCATTCCGAGGCGGTTCGATTCGTCGCGAAGCTCGGAAATGCCGTCGAGTTTCTTTTCGTGGACAAGCTCGGCGATCTTTTCGATCAGCCGGGCTTTATTGACCTGATACGGAATTTCGGTAATGACGATGGCGTCCTTTTCACGGTCGCCCCGGCCGATGCGGTCGATGGCGGCTCGGGCACGCATTTGAATAATGCCGCGGCCCTCGGTGTACGCTCGGTGAATTTCCTCGCGGCCGTAAATGAAGCCGGCGGTTGGGAAATCGGGGCCGGGGATGATCTTAATAAGCTCATCGACCGTGATTGCTGGATTATTGATGAGGGCGATCGTCGCGTTAATGACTTCGGTCAGATTGTGGGGCGGTATCTTTGTCGCCATTCCGACGGCAATGCCCTCGGAGCCGTTGACCAGAAGAAGCGGCAGGCGAGTCGGCAGCACTTTCGGCTCGTGCAGCGATTCATCGTAATTCGGCTGAAAATCGACGGTTTCCTTTTCAATGTCGGCCAGTACTTCATTGGTCAGCTTTTGCAGACGGACTTCGGTGTAGCGCTGAGCAGCCGCGTTGTCACCGTCCACCGAGCCGAAATTTCCCTGCCCGTCGACCAGCGGGTAGCGCATCGAAAAATCCTGGGCCATACGCACGAGCGTGTCATAGATAGACTGATCGCCGTGCGGATGATATTTGCCCATGCAGTCGCCCACGATACGGGCGGACTTTTTGTACGGTTTGCTGCTCGTGTTGCCAAGCTCATGCATCGCCCAAAGGACGCGGCGGTGAACCGGTTTTAGCCCGTCGCGGACGTCTGGCAGGGCGCGGCCAATGATTACGGACATCGCATAGTCGAGATACGAGCGGCGCATCTCATCTTCGATGTTAATTTGATTGCGGTCTAAGGTTGAATCCATGTAAATTCGCTAGCTAAGTATTTGATTTGCGGTATTGTTGCTTTCCGGATCGGTAATAGAGCAGACAATTAAAAAACTTGAAAAAAGAAACACATTGATGATATTCTTATTTTACAGGCATTAGGCCTGATGCGCAACTTGTTACACCTTTACAAAGCCCCGCTGGCAGCTTCCTGAAATATTCCATTCGCGAACTTGAATTTACGCCGCCGCTTAGGCGTTTTGGTGCCTCTATAATGTCAACAATCGTATCACAAACCGCATCAGAGAAGGATAACCGACGCATACAACGCTACGAGCTCTCTTTGCCGACGCGCGTAGAGGTTCAGGTAGACAATAAATTTTCGTGGAATGAGATAACGCGGCTGGAAGACGTATCGGCTTTCGGCGCCGGATTTATCCTAAAACGGCCGGTCAAACGCGGCCGCCTGATGCTGCTTAGCGTGCCTATGCCGCGACAGCTGCGCTGTTACGATTATTTGGAGCCGCAATACCGCGTTTGGGGCCTGGTCAGGCGTTGTGTTCCGATTACTTCAAATCCGGGAGCGGAAAGCTATGCCGTCGGTGTCGCGTTTATCGGCAAAAATCCGCCAAAAGGCTTTGCTGATAACCCGGCAAAGTTATATGACCTTTCGCATCGCGACGACGGCGGTTTATGGGAGCTTATCGAAGCCGATCCGATGCCTGACGAAAGCGATCTGCCAACCTATTTGAGGCGTCATTCCCGCTTTGCGATCCCGGAAGCTTTGATCCTGGAACTTTTGGACGAGGGCGGAGACGTCGCGGCAAGCGAAGTAAGCGTGACGGAGAATCTGAGCCTCGGCGGCGCGGCGGTCTTTACTTCATTCAATGTCGAGGTCGGTTCGTTTTTGCGTGTTAAGAGCGAAAGGTTCAATGTAACCATCATATCGGTCGTCCGCGGCAAACGAGTGGGAGCCGACGGTATTGTTAGGCTTCATTTGGAATTTATCGATCATCTGTTCCCGCTTGAGGGAATCGAATAGTCTTTTCGTGCTTTTTATCAGAATTACTATCTTGTTTTGTCTTGCGGAGGAGTTAAATGTCAGCTATCGCGGAATATGTAGAGGAAACGGATGCTTCGGTTTCTACGTCGCTCTATGCGGTTGTAAAAGTCAAAGAATCGAAGGATGAATCGTGGAAGGAGACGGCGGACGTTATCAGTTCGTCTTCGACCGGGGCAGGGTTTTATGTCAATCGTGAATGTCAGGTCGGACGGCTGGTTTCGGTCATGTTTCCGCTTGAGCCGCACCTCAGGTGTTACGACCACAACAAGGAACTATATCGCGTCTGGGGACTGGTGCAGCACTGCCATATGCTGCCGGCCGATGATGTGGGCGGATATCATGTCGGCGTTGCTTTTATCGGCAAAACTACGCCTGACAGCTACCGCGAAGACCCGACGCAAAGTTACCGCATTTGCGGCATGAGCGAAGACGGGCTCTGGAAGGTCAAAGAGGCGGCAAGAGAATTCACGGCCCGGAAAAGCCCACGCTTTTATCAGGCCGTAGATCATTATCTTGCAATCGTCGATGCCCAAAACACCGCGCTTGCGGGCGAGCGGACGACCACAGAGAATATTAGCAAGACCGGCGCAGCCGTAACTTCGTCGTTGGACCTGCACGTCGGCGACCGGGTGAAATTTATCAGTGAACAATATGATTTTTCAGGTCTGGCTGTAGTCTGCAATCGTAAGGACGTCAAAAATGGCCGAGCCCGGCTGAATCTCCAGTTTGTCGAAAACATGTTTCCTATCGAGTTGATCTCCATGCCGAAGGCTACGAATGGGGAAGACGGCAGTTACAAAGGCTAAGATCCCGGAGAACTTTGCGGTCGAACCAAAATTGGCATAGAAAAAGCAAAGTGATGCATGAGGTTTTTTGGTTAAACCGGAAGCAGGCGAAAAACTCTCGAATTTTCCAGTCGTTTCCTCTTGTTCATTCTGTTTCTTCCGGTTCCGTGGTAAATCTTTGACCACGGATCAAAAGGAACAAAGCACGAACAAGATGCCGCCCAGGGCGCGATCCTAATATGGATTACGCGGAGGTGGCGGGAGCTGATTCTTGCGGCGGTAGATCTTTAACTTGCGCCGTTGTTCAGGCGTTAAATTGCGAAAGTTTGGCGGCAAGGTTGGCTGCACAACCCGGACGTCCGGCACATTTGGGACTTTCGGCGTTATACCTCTCTCATCGATAAAGGCGTCCGGCGTCTCAACGCGGCCGTCCTTGATCTTCATATTCCCTACATAGATTGTCTTCCCGTCAGCATCGAAGTCTTGCGAATCAATTTCCGAAGCAGCTTTTTTGCCGGTAGTCGCGGATTTTGGATTTCTGGAAGCCTGCTTTGCCGCACCTGACTTCGAATCCGTAATTTTTGACGCGCTTTCAGACGTTTCGGGAACGGGCGGCGTAACGTCGGTTGCTGAATTTGCCGTTGAATCGCTTGTCACCGTTTGTTCGACAGCGGACAACTGCTGATCGGTTTGCGACTCAGTTGTCGATGGAGCAGCGGTAGAAAAAATTCCCGGATCGTAAACATAGGCGCCGGCCGCAAGGCTGCCGGCAAGAAGCAATCCGGCGGCGGACGCAAAAGCAAAACGCCGTTTCGGATTGGCTTTGTTATTTACACCTGACACAGCAAAACTCACCGCTTCAGAACCCGTAACGCGTTTCCTGTCATCGGTCCGCAATGCCGTTTCCTGAGAAATGTATGCGGGCAATATTTCAGTTTTGACATCGGTCTGGCGGTCGGTTGCCTGACGTGTAGTGCCCGGCATCAACCTGGTGCTCTGAGATGAAACGTCCGCATTCGCAAACGTGTTCGCGTAATTGGCCGAAGTCGCTAAATGCTCGTAGCTTTCCAGATCTTTCAGCATCTGACGCATTTCAGACGCGGATTGCGGCCGCGCCGAGGCATTTAGATCGAGAGCATTATGCAAAACCCCCGAAAAACCCGTTGGAATGTCGCCGCGAATAAAATGGGCCGGAGCCAGCGGATCGGGCTGATTGCTTAACACACTCATCGCCCTGGTCAGCGCGTCTTCGGGCGGCTGGCCTGTCAAAAGGTGGTACAAAGTGGCGGCAAGCGAATACAGATCGCTGCGCGGATCGGTGCCCGTTCCCTGTATCTGCTCGAGCGATGCATAATTCCGCGAATAACCAAAAATGCTTTTGGCGGCGGTGTGGTGAGCGGCGTCGGTCGTATTTCCCTTGGCCAGCCCGAAATCGAGCAGGATGATCTGACCTTTGGCCGTGATCTTTAGATTTTGAGGTTTAATGTCGCGATGAATGACCGGATTCTGCTGGTTATGCAGAAAATCCAGAGCGTCGAGAAGCTGGTCGGCCCAGATCAAGACCTGTTCGACCGAAAACGGTTTCGAGTCACGCTCCAGCATGAACGCGAGGTCTTCGCCGGGAATGTATTCCATCACCAGAAACTGGCCGTTCTCTTCAAGAAAATGATCGCTGACGCGTGGCAGTGCGGTGTGTTTCAGGCTGTTAAGCAGGCGGGCTTCGCGTTCTATCGCCTTGCGATAGTTGTCGTCCATGCAAAGCGTTTCTTTAATGGCAACAGTGCTGCCGAACCGCTCATCCGTAGCGACATAAACGGCGCCCATGCCGCCCTGCCCGATCTGTTTATCGATGCGGTAACGCTGCTGCAGAATTTTGCCGGTCTCGATCATCCTGTCTGTTTCTACGTCGGGAGATTTGAAATAGTTTACTACAAAATCCAATCGAGGCAGACTGAAAAATGCCTGCCCCGATCATTCAAATTAGCCTCAGAGCTCTAAATTAGTATTGTCGAATAAATCCCTGTGTTCTTTGTACCGAACTTGGTGTCCTTCGTGTTAAAAGAATCTACTAACACGAAGTTCACGAAGCGCTAGCCCACAAAGATTACAAAGAAATTCAATGTGAATGTTACCGGTACGCGCTGGCGCCGACCTTTGGCATATTATAAACGTCGGCCAGGCTGTTCAGCTCGTAACGGACTCTTGACCAATTCGCCTCGGTTGCGCCGCCATACTTGTAATTCCTCATGTTACGGTCTATATCGCTCGCTATGTTCAGGCAGCGGCGAAGCTCTTCCTTGTTTTCGATCCAGGCGTCGCGGCGGTCGAATTCGCGGGCAAGCTCGTCGGTCGCACCTTCAAGATCGCGGGCGCGTTTGTTAAGCCAGTCTTCGCGGCTCGTGCCGTCAAGCCGGCTGCGGTCAAGCGAGCGGTCAAAATTCTCGACAAAGTTATCGACGCGGTCTTCAACCCGCTTAACGATAACTTTGACCTGTGCCTTATTAAGGCTGCGTCCGCGCGATTCGCGCCGCCTTTGAGCATTGGCCGTATCGAACATCACAAAAACCATAAGAAGTGCGGCAAATCCCGCGATCGATCTGAATAAATTCCTGTTCATAATTTCGTTCTCCTCTTCGTAATCAAAATTTAAAGATCGGGGAGACAATGGCGGTTTAATGCCGCACGACATTCAGACGTTTTAACGTGAGGTAAAGCCGATAAAAAGTTCACTTTTTTATAAACAAATATTCCCGCAAATAATTACGCAAAAAGGGTTTGCGAAAACCGTCAAGGCGTATTAGCTTTAGGCTGCGGGTAAGTTCTCCGCGTCCTTCCCGGCAAGTCTGGCATCAAATGGCAGAGTTCTTTGAAACCGGACTAAACGTTTTCGACAGAAACAGAAATGTGCCGAAATGATCCGTTTTGTTCCTCTTTTTCGTGCTTGTTCCTCTTTTTCGGTGGTTAAAAAAGGGAAACCACGGAACAAGATGAACAAGCAGGAACAAAAGAATCAATCCGCGAGTTACGATCGATCTCCGGCCATATCGCACCAGATCGCGAGGCCGCGCCATTTACCGAATTTTTTGTAATGCTTTTCTATTTTTTTATCGGCACAGGCTTTTTCCCGGTTATGTTTTTTGTAGAATCCGGCCCGTAGCCACGAATCGAGGGCCAGTCCGTCATATCTTCCGAGCAATTTCAGCAGATTGTCGGCCGCGTAATCACCGATACCTTTAACTTTTTTCATCTCTTTTTTAAGCTCGGCGGTCGGCAGATCGGAGACGAGCCATGATTCAGGATCGAGCTTTCCGCCGGCTACGGCCTCGGCCAGTTCGGCGAAATACGGCGAACGGTAGCCGGCACGGATCTCATCGCGGAAAAAATCGACCGATACATTAGCCAGCGCCTCGGGTGTTGGGAACGCCCGTTTTCCGTTCG
>JANNGV010000037.1:0-7076 GCA_031404055.1 Chloracidobacterium sp. | reverse complement strand
GTGTCGATCACCGGTACTACATTGGCCAGTTCAGCTTTGCTCAAAAATTCGTCGAAAGTAATCATCACGCTATTAAAAATAAAAATGCCGCCCTTAAAATCAGGCGGCAACCTCATAAATTTAGAAATCTCGATAAAGCCTAACGGCGAAAACCGACTTCCATATTTTGACGGGGCACCGCACAGCAGCTTAAAAGCTGCCAGCTCCAAGCCCAACGCCAACCACCGGAGGTCAAATTTATTATCGGATTCGCTTCCATCTTTACAACTTGTATCAAAATACGATTCAGCCTGTCAATTACATTCTTTCTGGAACTTCTATTCCCATCGTCCGCAACGCCGCGGTGAGAGCATTTCTTGCCAGGTCGGCGGTAACAACCAGAACCGCCTGCTTTACGGCATTCTCTTCTATCAATATCTTGTGATGATGGTAGAAAAGGTTGAATGCCTTTGCCAGATTGAACGTGTATTTTGCAAGAATTGCGGGCTCGTTTTGCAAAGCCGCCTGCTGAACGGTTTCTTCCAGTCTCGATGACAGCGTAATTAGCGACCATATGTCGTCACCCGATTTGCCCGTCAACACTTCAGAAACCTTTGCCGAATCACTTAGTTTTGAACGAAAATTGTTGATTGATTCGTTCCGTTCATCGAGCTTTCTGAATATCGAATTCGCCCGGACGGCAGAATATTGGCAGAAGGCTCCGGTTTCACCTTCAAAGGAAAGAGCTTCTTTGAAGTCGAAAACGATGATGGTAGTTCGGGTAAATTTCAACAGGAAATAGCGTAACGCACCTACCGCCAATTGATGCGATACCTGCCTTTTTTGTTCAATAGGCAATTCGCCATGACGAGATTCGACTTCGGCCAAAGCGTTTGTTTCCAGACGGGTTATCAGGTCATCAGCCTTTACGCCCAACCCTTTTCGTCCGCTCATTTCGATAAACGGCTTCTTCCTGTCTTCTTCGCCGACGTCAAAGCCAAGCTCCTCAGCCGCTGCTGGCGATAAGGCGACCATTTCATATGAAAGATGGACACTAGCAGCCTCGCCTTTTTCGGGATAAACCGCTGCGACGCCCTTTCTCACAACTTCTTGCGGATACGACTGGCGCGTGTCGATAACGTTGTAAACCGTTTCACCGTGTCCGAAAACAGGACCGCCCGCGACATGTTCCGATTCATTTGCGGTTGTGATCCAAACATCCTTACCATCCCCGTATTTGAAGAACGGCTTGTAGAAAAAGTCCATCCCAAGGATGCCCAGTTTCCACATTTGATAAGCAATGTCCTTGCCGGTATAAGTTACAGTTCCGTTTGAGCGGACTAATATCTTGTCTGATTCGTGCTCGTCCGTGCCGGAATGCGAATCAAACGCCATCACCCAACAACCGGCGTTTTTCCCCTCAGCCGCCAAATGGATCACGCCGCGTTCCTTCATTTGCTCGAACGCCTTGTTCCAGAATTGCAGATGAAGGATCTCCGATTCGCGGGGGAGCAGATCGTATCGAATAGAAAGCCGCTCCATCGTATTTGTAATGCATTCGACGTTTCGCGTAGCGACGTAATTCGCAAGCAAAGCGGTATCGTTATCACCTTCTTCGATCAGATGCAGAACCTCGGCACGCTTTGCCTTTAGATCCTCGTCTGTCTGATACGCGACTCCCACTTTTGCGTACAGGTCCCAGCAATAATAATCAAACGTCTTGCCTTCAAATCTCAGCTTCGCATCGATAGGTTTAATCTCGTCTAAGTTCTTGTTTTCCAGATAAATAAAGCCGACGACCACATCCGCTACTTGAACTCCGGTGTTGTCGATATAATTCTGGACTTCGACGCGCTTTCCGGTCGCTCGCAGTATTCGTTGAAACGTGTCGCCGATCACCGAGTTTCTAACATGGCCGATATGCGCGGCCTTGTTAGGGTTCACCGATGTATGCTCAACGCAGATCTTAGGAGCATCGGCGGATTCGGACAATATTAGCTTCGGTAGCGGCTGTGCATCCGCATTTTCAACCAGGAATTTAGATCGATCGTAAAAAACATTCAAATATCCCGGCCCGGCGACTTCGATATGATCGACAAAGTCGAACTTTTCAAGCTCAGCCTTAAAAGTCTCGGCTATCTCGCGCGGGTTCTTTTTCTCACCGGTTTGCTGTTTAATCAGTTTCGCAAGCTCAAACGCGGCCGGGAAGGCGGCATCGCCAAGCTCGATCTTTCGCGGCACCTCGGAAACGATCTGGCCGAGATCGATCCCAAACTCGACACTTGCCGTTTCGCTCACCTTTTGGCGCAAAGTTTCCTGAAGCTCGAAAATAGTCATTCTTGTACGAAGCCTTTCTAACAAAATCGAACAGTGATTATAAGGGTTTCACGACCGCAATGGCAAAACGCTGCCTGCCCCGCACACCGCATTTTTCATTTCCGATCAAAAAAGACTAAACTGACTGTTCTATGAAAACGCTCTATTTCGATTGTTTCGCCGGTGCAAGCGGGAATATGATTCTTGGCGGGTTGATAGCTTTGGGCGTTGACAAAGATGGGTTGATACAAGGCCTTCAAAGGCTGTCGACAGCGGAATTAGCGCTCGAGATTGAGACGGTAGATAGGTCCGGAATCTCTGCCACCCACGTCAATGTCGTGGTTTCGGACGAGCAATTGCATCGCCATCTGAGTGATATTGAAAAGATAATTAGCGATTCCACTCTTTCGGACCTTGTAAAAAAAAGGTCCATTACTATCTTCACGCGGCTGGCCGAGGCGGAAGCAAAAGTTCATGGCATCGAAATCCAAGAGGTCCATTTTCACGAGGTCGGGGCAATGGATGCGATAATAGATGTTGTCGGCTCGTGCATCGGCTTTGAGGTTCTTGGAGTTGAGAGGTTTGTCTGTTCAAAAATCCACGTCGGTAGCGGTTTTGTGCAGATGGCTCATGGAAAATATCCCGTGCCGCCGCCTGCGGTAGCGGAACTGCTGAAGGGTTTTCCTATCTATTCGAGCGAGGTTAATGGTGAATTGATAACGCCGACCGGTGCGGCGATAATTACCTCTTTGTGTGATAGTTACGGTGTATTACCTGAGCTGATAGTTCAGCAAACGGGCTATGGAGCGGGTAGTCGCGAATATGAGGCATTTCCTAATACCTTGCGTTTAATGCTTGGCGAAATGGACAATGCGGACGCCCGCACTTCTGCGAGGAAAATAAGACCCAACGTCGCACCGCAATCCGTAGAAAATCTGATCCTGCTTGAAACAAATATCGACGATAGCTCGCCGCAAGTTTTAGGCTTTGTAATGGAACGTTCGTTGGCGATCGGTGCATTGGATTGCTGGTTTACGCCGATTCAGATGAAAAAGAACCGCCCGGCGACCTTGCTTTCGATACTATGTTCGGCTGAAACCAGGGAAGCTATCATGGAATTACTTTATTCCGAAACTACTACCCTCGGCATTCGTTCCGTAAATATCGAACGAAGTTCGCTCCAGCGCGAAACGCTTGTAGTCAAAACTGAATACGGGATGGTCGATATAAAGGTCGCCCGATATGGCGACAAGATCGTAAATGTTATGCCGGAATATGAGCATGTTCATAAGCTGGCGACGGAGAATAATATTCCGTTCAGGATTGTTCATGCAGCGGCGCTTGCAGCTTTTAAGGGACTTTCATTATCCGCCGGATCGTAAGATTAAAATGTAGTTATGGCAAAAAAGGTTAAGAAAAAGGTCGATCTTCAAAAGATCGCGGCTGGCGTCAGGCTTATGATCGAGGGCATGGGCGAAGATCCGGATCGCGAAGGACTGCAGAAAACGCCCGAGCGCGTGGCCGATTTTTATCGCGAACTTACCGAGGGGATGTGGCAGGACCCGAAGGAGCACATCGTACCGCTGCCGGGCGACTCGCATGACGAAATGGTTATTGTAAAAGACATTTCGATCGCGTCGGTTTGCGAACATCACCTCGCTCCCTTTGTCGGCAAATGCCATATTGCGTATATCCCGAAAGGCGGCCGCATCGTTGGCCTTTCAAAATTGGCACGTATCGCCGAGATCTTTGCCCGGCGTCTGCAAGTGCAGGAACGTCTGACACAGCAGATCGCAAGTACGCTTTTTAATGAACTTGACCCGCTAGGTGTAATGGTCGTAATCGAGGCCGAGCATACTTGTATGACACTCCGCGGTGTCAAAAAGCCCGGAGCTATTACCGTTACGTCAGCCGTTCTTGGCGGATTCAGAAAGGATTCGCGGACGCGGGCCGAGGCGATGAGCCTGATCAAAGGCTAACCGCACCTTACACATTGCTTTAACTGTCTGAATTCCGACATCTGACAACTTACATTAACTATGAAATTAACTTTGAACTTATTGTTGGTATCTTTATTTACGGTTTCGTTGGCGTTTGGACAAGACCGATCCGCTTCGTTTGACGCGGCAAAACTTCGTGAACGCGTGAAACGTCTTTCTGCGGACGAATTCGAGGGCCGCGGGCCGGGAACCGAGGGCGGCAAGCGTGCGGCTCAATATATTGCCGATCAGATGAAGGCCGCCGGGGTGAAGCCCGGGAACGGTAAAAGCTATTTTCAGAACGTTAAGATGATTGGCGTTAAAGCTGATCCGAATACCAAGCTTGAGGTTTCGGGTCCGGCTGGAATAGCTGCATACAAATTTGGCGACGATTTTGTAGCGACCACCAGTGCACAGACAGCCGACGTTTCGGTCTATACCGATCTGATTTTTGTCGGATACGGAATCGACGCTCCGCTTTATAACTGGAATGATTACAGCGGCTCGCCGGACGTGTATAAAGGGAAAATAGTCATGATCCTGGTTAACGATCCGCCCGCGACTCAGGCGGAGGCGAATCTTTTCGGCGGCAAAGCCCTCACCTATTACGGACGCTGGACGTATAAATATGAGGAAGCGGCTCGCCGCGGTGCTGCTGGCGTTATCCTGATTCATACGACCGAATCAGCCGGTTATGGATGGAACGTCGTCCGTACTTCAAACGGCAACTGGCGTTATGAAATCGCCCGCACCGCGACTGATATGACGCCCTTTCTGCAGATCAAATCATGGGTGACGTTCGACGCTGCCCAAAAGATTCTCGCGTCAGGCAATTTGAATATTGACGATCTGAGTGCCGCGGCGAAGCAGCGTGGATTCAAGCCCGTCAATACCGGTTTGAAAGTTAAATTGAATCTAAAGAGCGAAACAAAGACATTTGAATCGCCCAATGTCGTGGGAATGGTAAAAGGAAGCGACAAAAATCTCAAAAATGAATATGTGGTCTACACCGCGCACTGGGATCATCTCGGAATCGGCGAGGCCGATGCTCGGGGCGATAAGATCTATAACGGTGCATATGATAATGCGTCTGGCGTTGCGTCGGTTATCGGCATCGCCGAAGTGCTGGCGAAAATCTCGAAGAAAGAGCGGTCCCGGCGTTCAAGCCTATTTCTTTTCCCGACCGCCGAAGAGCAGGGACTTCTCGGTGCCGAATATTATTCGCAAAATCCCCTTGTGCCGCTCGCCAAAACAGCCGGAAACGTGAACATCGACGGCGTCAATTTCTTCGGTAAGGTTTCGGACTTTTCCGCACTTGGGGCCGAGCGTTCGACGATGGACTCGATCGTGGAGGAAGTTGCAAAAGAACGCAGTATGACCCTTGAAGGCGATATGAAACCGGAACAGGGATTTTTCTTCCGGTCGGATCATTTTCCGTTCGCCAAAGTCGGCGTACCGGCTATCTCGCTGCGGCACGGCGATAATTTCGTCACGCCGCTGACGGGCGAGGCCTTGAGTTTTTTCAGCGATTACACAGCAAAGTATTACCACCAAACCTCGGACGAATATAGAGATTGGTGGGACGCTTCGGCGATGATCCAGAATGCCGAGATAGGCCTCGCGATCGGCATTAAGCTTGCGAACGCAACATTGATTCCGCGATATAAGGACAGCGATGAGTTCGCGGCGGCGGACAAAAAAAGGTTGAAATAGTAGATTTCGGAGAAAATCGACAAAGTGTAGCGCGTGGATAAATTTATGTTTACGGGCTACACTTTATGTTTTTGACAATGAAGACTTTTTACATAACAACCCCAATTTATTACGCGAACAGCCTTCCGCACCTCGGCCATCTTTACACGACGATTGTTGCCGACGTGATACATCGCTATAAGAAACAACGTGGTTTCGATGTGTATTTTCTCACCGGGACGGACGAGCATGGAATAAACATCCAGCGTGCCGCGGAAAAGAACGGTCGGACGCCAAAAGAACAGGTCGATTACATTTCGGGTGAGCTAAAGCGGATGTTTCATGATTTCGGACTTGATACCGAAAGCGGCGGTTACGACGTCTTTATGCGCACCACGGAACCGTTTCACTACGAAGGCGTTCAGCATCTGTGGCGTGAGATCGCCAAGAACACTACTCCTAAAGGCAAGGATAATATCTATAAGGGGTTTTATGAAGGCTTGTTTTGCGCTCCATGCGCGGCCTTTAAGACCGATGATGAATATTACACGCCCGAAGGATCGGATGTACCTTTCTGTTTAATACACGAAAGGGCATTGGATAAGGTGTCCGAAGAGAGCTATTTCTTTCGGCTGTCCGATTATGAAGACTTTTTGATCGAACTGATCGAAGCCGATGCCGGACTCGTGCGGCCAGAATCTCGCCGCAATGAGGTGCTTTCCTTCGTCAAGGGCGGGTTGCAAGACCTATCGATCAGCCGGCAGAAATCCTCGGTGTCGTGGGGCGTTCCCGTACCGGACGATGAGAACCATGTAATGTATGTCTGGTTAGATGCCCTGTCCAACTACATAACTGCCACTGGTTATGGGAATGCTGAAAAGGTTTCGGTCGGATTCGAAAAATATTGGCGGAATACGATGCATCTGGTAGGCAAGGACATTCTGCGTTTTCATACGGTTTACTGGTTTTCGTTCTTGAAGGCCGCCGGACTTGAACTGCCGAAAACAGTATTTGCTCATGGTATGTGGCTCGATGTCGATGGCCGTAAAATGGGCAAAACACTGGGCAATGTGATAGAAGTTGATGTATTACATGAGCATTTTTCTGTGG
>JANNGV010000036.1:0-1775 GCA_031404055.1 Chloracidobacterium sp. | reverse complement strand
CATTGGCTTTTCGTCCAGAGCTCAAAGCTGCTTTCTCTATCCGTCGCCGGACATCTGCCAAATTCGCTTCCAGATCGCTTTGCACACCGTCAAATATAGCAAATCCGGCGGTCATTCTTGAGTTTTGTCGGTCGAATTCGTATTATCAGTAGTTCGCCCAATGCGGACGTGGCGGAACTGGTAGACGCGCGGGTCTCAGAAGCCCGTGGGAGCAATCCCGTGATGGTTCGATTCCATTCGTCCGCACCACATTTTAGGGGTGAATTATGAGGGATGAGGGATGAATATCCTTTGTCCCTTTTCAGTTACAACATGCAGGACGAATTCATAACAGCCATTAAAATGCACCAGGCAGCCTTTGGCCTGTCGCTTTTGGACGAGCAGATCGAGTTGCTCTCGCAGTTCTATAAGATCGTTCAGGAGCATAACGATATCCTTCACCTTGTGGCTCCCATGCCGGCTGAGGAATTCGCCGTTCGGCACATTCTTGAGTCGCTGACGATGCTACATCATCTGCCGGCGAATGCGACATTTGCCGATATTGGCGCCGGAGCCGGATTGCCGTCTATACCGTGTTTGCTTGTGCGCCCGACGCTAAAAGCGGTGCTGATCGAATCAAAGGTCAGGAAGTCGAACTATCTGATAAAAGCGGTTGCTGGGCTTGGCATTTCGGATCGGGCACGTATCGTCAATCAACAATTCGAAGAGGCCGGAACCGAGCAGTTTTCCGTCGTTGCTTGTCGCGCGCTTGATAAATTTACGCAGAAGCTCCCGAAGCTTCTCAAATGGTCAAAGCGGCGCAACTTGCTCCTGTTCGGCGGGCCGGCTGTGCGGGAGGCTCTTGTGAGTCAGAAGCTCAGTTTTGAAGAAAGACTGATGCCAATGTCCGAACGGCGTTATCTTTTTGTAGTTACGCGCTAGTTAGAAACTTCGATTAGTTTTAGCAGCGTGCCGCGAACTTCCGGGTTGACGTTGCCATTGTACCGGCCGACCTTTACGGTGAGATTCTTTGCGTTGGCGATCCTGGTCAATGCGCTTCGGTTCACGCGATATTGGATCAACTCCTGGACGGCAACCGCACCTTCACGCCAGAATCGCTGTCCGTTCTCAAAAATAAACTCTTCCCCGTCAGCGACAAATTTCAGCGTGTTCTCCTTCGCAAAATTATGTTCCTTTGATGTCGCAAGCAACGCAAGAACGAACGCCGTATTCGGCACTCTAGACCTCAGCTCACCCTGGAAATAAACGATACGGATCTCTACCTCAAGTCTTTTATCGCCGCTCGCAATTGTCTGTGCAATGCTCGGCGTCGATACGTTTCGGATCTTTTTCTCCGCATCGTAGCCGTAGTACAATGATCCGATCGAGTTTTTCTGAGTCTGCGTTTCGCCGCCTACATCGATCCACACATCAAGATCGTTTTTGGCGTAATTATAGTTCTTTTTCTCTTTGACGTCGGAAGTTGAGATATTTGAGACGGTTAAATCGCGGTACGACCTCTCTTTTTGTGCCCGAAACTCCCAGGCAGGCGTCAGATTGGTAATCGACCAGATCCCGCGTTTCTCCGTTCTGGCCATCGTCTGGTTGCTCTCGTACACCTCGCTTTCGGCTGATTCCTGACCACTTCTATCAACCGGCAAATGCCAGGCGGCTCCGTCGCGAACCAGTTGCTGGCCTATATCGGTGCCGTTGAGATACATTTTTCCGACAACGGCTTTTGACGAATATCCGTTCGGTATAAACTCGATGGTCTTTCCAAGAACAAGCTTTTGAAG
>JANNGV010000035.1:0-2170 GCA_031404055.1 Chloracidobacterium sp. | reverse complement strand
ACAATTTCCTTTGAATGCGATGTATGGTTCAACTCCTAACATATTTTTTTCTCCTTTTTATGGTTTTCCAGCTTCGCCGCCGGAGCGTGAGGGAGAGTTAAAACAAAGCCTTTACCTACATGCGGGCTACTGACTCTGTTCTTAACATTTTTCGTACTTCCAATTACGGCCCTTGCCCTCCGACAGCCATTCGACAGTCGTCGCCAGCCGCTTATTCCGGGTCGCTTCGGTTTTTGCCTCGGTTATCCACTCGATATATTCTTTCTTGTGGCTATAGCCGAACTTATCGAACGTCGTTTCGGCCCTTTTGTTTTGTTTGAGGGCGCCGATCAGGTCGTCCGGCACAACCAGCTCTTTACGCTCGACAGTTTTCTTTGCTACCTTGACTCCTTTTTCGTTCAGATCGACTGCCTGATGCACAAGCTGGATCATCACCTTCTCATCCGGAAGATCGTCAAGCGACGTGATCCGTCCAAAACTTCCCATCGCCGTTTTCTGGGTCGGAAATGCATCTTTTTCCAACAACGATTGCTTCCAGAATCCGAACGCGCAATGCTGTTTGAACGAAGCCATGCTGCACACCGTACCCTTATGATCGAAATGCGGAAAGCTCCATTTCATCGTCTCGGTAATGTCCGGGCGCGCCTTATGGACGATTTTTCTAATATGCGTCAGGATCGGCTTAGCAAACTCGGCGGATTTTTCTATATAAGCGTCAACTCGCGGATCGGTTGTCGGCATAATCACCTCGCGGAAACAGAAGGAACAAGACCGAAAATACGATTTTATTTGAACTGCATTATAGTCTATTTTCTTTTCTTATGACCAACTTTAATCCCGACCATTTTTCATCGACCGCGCAGACCTTTACATCAACCAGCCCGAGCGGGAAGGCCGCCTCGCGGACCGTATCTTCCGTGATCTCCGTCGGCAGCTTGGCGGCCTTTTTGTACCACGACACCCAGATTGCACCGTTTTGTTTGATCCATTTTCGCTGATCCGCCAGCCCTATGAATAACTCATCTCGGCTGTTTGTAAAGAAATGAACGATGTCGATATCCTTTTGCGGCGAATTCAAAATAATTACCGCGGCCGGCAACGGCTCAAGCAGCTCTGAAAAATGATCTGGCGGGTTTACGCTGAATACGGTAAAACCCTCTTTGATCCCAAGTTTTTTTGCCAGCGGCGTACCCGAATATCCTGCTGTCATACAAATTTCACCAAAACCTGCCTCGTCCGCGGCCCGTCAAATTCGCAAAGATAAATGCCCTGCCATCGGCCGAGCAGCAATTTGCCGTTCTCAAACGGCACCGTCACGCTCGAGCCGATAAGCGAAGATTTGATATGAGCATCGGAATTATGCTCGAAATGCTTGAAATCCGCATAATATTGCGGGATCAGCTTTCTCAAAAAACCGAGCATATCGCTTTTTACGTCTGGGTCGGCATTTTCGTTTATCGTCAGGCCACAGGTGGTGTGCTGAGTAAAAAGCATGCAAATTCCTTCTTCTACGGCATTTACGCTCAGTAATTTTTCCATCTCACGCGTTATATCGATCATCTCATCACGTTTCGAGGAATTTACATTCAGAATTTCCATAGCCGAACGACCGTTTTTCTATGAATATACCAAAGCCGACAGAGCGACAACAGGCCGCATTACACAAGTCGTACGAATTATTGATAAACTCGGATTACATAACTTCTTTGAAACCATATTTTCCGAAAATCCTCGATCCAATCGTTTTGTTCCTTCTTGTTAATCTTCCTCTCTCGTTTCGCTTTTTTTTAATCGCTGAACAAGAGGAACAAACCTGAATAAGAGGACAAAACACAGCATCTTAAACGTTTTCCAAACATCTAATCGGCGTAATTTTGGAGACTTCAGTTTTGTTGGGAAAAGGGTTTAGTTGTATCGAGTGGGTTTCTCAAAAGCATTTACATGGCAATAAACAATCGGGGGTTTTGATGAAAAGATTTGTTATCGCGCAATTTTGTATAGTTTTATTCTTTCTCGCCGCCATCGTCGCTCACGGGCAGAACAGATTCGATGGCTATTCGCTCAACGTTGATGCTGACAGCACTGGCAACAACGGAGCCTGTCCCGTCCGCTTTTTGCCGCAGGAGCGTGAACAGAATGCCATCGAGGTATATCTGGCCGGCACCAACCT
>JANNGV010000034.1:0-2360 GCA_031404055.1 Chloracidobacterium sp. | reverse complement strand
CACGCTCGCGGCGGTAATCTATAAAGAGCCGGAACCGGTCTGGCAGGCACTACCCAATGCACCGCCTGAGCTGCAGCGGATAATCCGCAAATCCCTGCAAAAGGACCGCGAAGAACGCTATCAGAGCGTTAAGGATTTTGCTCTTGACGTTAAAGACCTGCTTTCCGAGCTGGAGCATTCAAACAGCGGAAACAGATCGGCACACACGACCTCTTCCCCGAATTTTAGTGAGAATCCGACAATCATCCACCGGACGATCAGCGGCAATCACGTGACAGACCGGACCGCTGTTCTGACTTCCTTTCATGCACCTGGCGCCTCACGAGGACGTCTCCGCTTTTTGCTGGCCGCCGCGCCGGTGCTTGCAATCGCGTTGCTGGTTCTCTGCGGTTTTGCTTTCTACAACTGGGGCGCGGCCGAAAAACCGATGGCGGCGGCTGCATTTGCCCGCCCGCAGATCTCAAGAATCAACACGGACGGCCGTGTAATGCTGCCGGCGATCTCACCCGACGGGAAATATCTGGCCTATGTTTCGGGTGAATTCGGCAGCCGCAGCCTGGTGGTGCGGCAGATCGCGACCGACAGCATCGTCACAGCGGTTCAGCCGACAAATCTGAACCTGCAGTTCGTAACGTTTTCGCCGACCGGCGACTACATTTACTATTGCCAGACGAGTACGGACTTTGCGATAAATACTCTTTACCAGGTACCGACGTTTGGCGGCACGCCTAAAAAGCTGATCGAGGATGTTGACAGCGCCGTCACATTCTCGCCCGACGGCAAGCAGTTTGCGTTTATGCGGCACAGGGCGGAGCCGAACGAAGATGTGATCTTTATCGCTAATACCGAAACGCTCGCGATGGAGCCGCTGATCTCGAACAAGGAAACGCAGTATAACTTCTTCGGGAACCGCCTTGCGTGGTCGCCGGACGGGCTTACGATACTGACCGGTGCCGGCAAGCGGCAAAGCGGCTTCGTCACGAATACGGACGTTGTCGAGATATTGATTGCCGAGAAAAAGGTCAGGCCGGTGAACCGCAAGGAATTCTTTTTTGTCGCAAACGTCGTCTGGTTTGCGGACGGCTCGGGATTTGTTTTCTCGGGGCGTGAAAACCAGAACGGCCCGAACCAGATCTGGCGTGCATCGTATCCGGAGGGCGAGGTCGAGCAGATAACTAACGACTTCAACGATTACCTTGAGCTAAGCGTTTCGGCGGACGGCCGAAATATCGCGACGATCAAAGGCGACATGGTATCTTCGGTCTGGCGATATTCGCCGGCGACGAAGAAAAACACACAGCTTACCAGCGAATCTCGCAACTTAGAGGGCATGCTCGGCCTGTCACAGCGCCGCGACGGCAAGCTGTTGTTTACCCGAAACGAAGGCAAGGAAACGGACCTTTGGATATCGGACGGTGACGGCAAGAATTCACGAGCTTTGCTGGCCGAGCCGGGTTATTCCGCTTCGCCGATAGCGACGCCGGACGGCAGGTTTGTGATCTACAATTTGCAGAAAGACAAATCTTCGGGGATTTGGCGAATCGATGCAGACGGGAAAAATGCGGTTCGCCTTACCGAAGAAAATCCGGACAATGTCGACTTTAACCCGCAGGTAACGCCGGACGGCAAACTGATTATTTTTCAGCGAAAGTCGGGCGACGACGAGCGATTTTCGCTGATGAAGGTGCCTGTTGCTGGCGGACCGGCCGAGCCATTTTACTCGGCGGAGAGCTGGAGCGTCTTTCAGCCGCGGATCTCGCCGGACGGTAAACGGCTTGCGTATACTACTTACGATGTACGTTCGTTTCAGAAGAGATTGTTTATTGCGACGATCGAAGGCGAAAAATTCGGCAAGGTCGAACGCGAAGTTGAGTTTAACCTGATAAACCAATTTATGTGGTCGCCGGACAGCAAGACGCTTACCGTTTTGACGAATCGCGGCGGCGCGCAGAACATATGGCGGCAGCCGGTCGATGGCTCGGCACCGACGCAGATAACGGACTTCAAATCGGGTAAGATACTGAATTTTGCATGGACCGCCGACGGGAAGGATTTGATTATTGCACGCGGCAATACCAACAACGATCTGATCCTGATTAAGGACACCGACCGAACATCGGATGGGCCGAATGTTGCCGTCAGGCCGTTTAGGACAAGAACGATGTTCGAACGGCTAACAGCGGTGTTCAGCGATGTGCGTTGACGAAATCCTGGACGCCTTCGATAACGCGCTCAACTTCCTCAAGGGTCGTGTAGACCGAGCAGCCGATACGCAATAATCCCTGATTCGCAACACCTAGTCTTTCTACCACCGTCGCCGCGTAAAAGTCGCCATGCGAGGCGAATATGCCTTTTTCGAC
>JANNGV010000033.1:0-1843 GCA_031404055.1 Chloracidobacterium sp. | reverse complement strand
GCATTCGGTTGGTTAGCTTCGGCACCGCCTGGCCCGATGATCCGGGCCAGGCTCGGTTTGCCGACATGCCTCCCCAATTCGAATCGCTTCCGTACACGGCTCCTGAACTGCTGACGGATGACGGCCGGGCGACGCCTGCTTCGGATATTTACTCGCTGGCCGCCGTTGCCTGGCGAATGCTGACGGGCGAGGTGCCGTTCGAAGCAGCCGGTCGGGCGGAGATGCTCGAATTGGTCTCACAGGGTATTCGTGTGCGCCCATCGGATTTGCGAACCGATCTGTCGGCCGATGCCGAAGCGATCCTTCTGTCTGCCCTTCAATATAAAGCGGCGGTGCGGCCGCGTGACGCTCGCATTTTCGGCCGGGACCTTGCAGATGCCCTTCGCGGGAGCGTATACCAATTCAAACCCACGCAAAAAGTACAGGTTGAGCCTCCGGTCAAGACGGCAGTTGAACCAAAAGCCGAGTCAATAGTTTTCGTTGCGGACGAAATGCCGTCCGATGATTCGCGAAAAAAGGTTGTGGCTAGACCGCCGGTCGTGTCGGACAGGGTGATAACCTGGTCACTTATCATCTTCCTTTTGGCAGGGGCCTTGTCGATCCCAATCGTTAAAACAATCCGCAGCGAAGGCCAGAAACCGCCGGTAAACAGCATCGTGGACAGGCCTGCCGCCGCCCGACTTCCGCGTGAGATAAAATATTCGATTGAAGGACAAAACATCAGGAACGGGGCTTTGACCGTATCGCAGCCAATGCCGCAGAACAGCTTTGTAAAAGGCGGCGAATACCGAATAGCGTTTGAAGCGGATTCAGCGGGAAACGCCTATGTTTTTAGCGAAGCCGTCGACGAACAGGGCCAGGCGGTTTACGAACTGCTTTACCCGATGCAGAAGGTTAACGGAGGTGCAGCACGCGTCGAACCTGGGCAGCAAGTGCAGACACGTACGGATACAATCGGCGAAGAGCGTAATACAAAGATCATATGGCTGGTTTGGACTGCCGGAAAACAGGATGATCTTGAAGCAGCCCGCGGTGCCGCTATTGCCTCGGATGGCGTCGTGCTAGGCGATAACGAACTGCAGAAACTAAAACACTTTTTGGAAAGGAACAAAAATAACCGGCTTAATTTGCGTAATGAAGGCGCGAACAACGAAATCGTTTTGACCGGTTCAGGCGACAGATTAGTGCATCGGATAGAGCTGGAACGCAACTAGGTTCCATGCATAAAATATGAAGTTCGTAATATTTAGCCTATTGATTTTTGTATTCGCGTTGGCTCCTGCTTTAGCGCAAACAGAAAAACAGATTGCGTCGATGCGGGCAGAAGTGGCAGCAATTGACAAAGCCGCGGCGAAATATGATAAGAAATCAAAAAATCTGGACAACATCTCAACCGAAGGTGCAGAAGCAACGTATTATCTCTCCGGGCGAGGGCTGAAGAAGATTGTAGTGAAGATCTATGGCGAAACGTTTCGCGCGATCGATGAGTTTTACTACAGCGGCGAGGAGCTGATTTTTGCCTTTCAAAAAGTCAGCCGATACAACGGTTTGATCGGAGGTAACACTTCGCCCAAGATCGCGCGCGTCGAAGAAACACGGATTTATCGAATCGGCGACAAGACGTTCGAATCTTATCCGGGAAAAAGGTTTTGAAATCCGGCTCGATAGAATTTACCGAAAAGGAACAAGAACTAGTCGAGTTTTCAGACCAGGTTAAAGCAGCAATGGATTAATCTCCTCGATAACCGACTCGCCGCTTGAAAGATCGCCACTTGTCCATCGCCATTTTTCGTAAAGCCGGATGCGGCCGTCCGGCAATCTTTCCGGTGTCGAAATACACTTG
>JANNGV010000032.1:0-6494 GCA_031404055.1 Chloracidobacterium sp. | reverse complement strand
GGCCCTCTTCGATCAGCAGCGTTTTGACCTCGCGGCCTTCCGGACCGGTTTGGTGCGTGATCAACTGCATGCCGAGGATCTGACTGGCGATCTCTTTTGCTTCTGCGGGCGATTTGGCTAGCTTCACACCGCCGCCTTTACCGCGCCCGCCGGCATGAATTTGGGCCTTAACTACAACAACGTCGGTGCCGAGTTCGCGTGCGGCCGCTTCGGCTTCTTCTGGCGTTCGGGCGACGATGCCGCGCGGAACCGGAACGCCGTATTCCTTTAACAGAGCTTTGCCTTGATGTTCGTGAATTTTCATAAGAAATTTGGAGTTACAACCTTAGCGATATGTTAAGAATACGCCTGCTAAAGCAGGAACTCCAAACGAGATCGATCACCTTTGCCCGAACAATCAAAGTCAACAGGACGATTAAATTACTGATCCTTTGTATTAATTTCGATATAGATCAGCTTCCATTCGCTGCCTTCGGGCACGTATTTCAGATCAAAATTCGTGCGGCGCGGCGATGTTGCGTAATTGCCTTTTAATTTGAGAGTTTTCGCGCCTAAAGACTTTTCGATTGACGTCGGCGTTGTGAAATTTGCCGTCATTGAGCGAATCTCCGAAAAGTCTATGTTGGCATCGATGAACGACTGAAAAACCTGCTTGAATCTTTCAGGTGACGCCTCTTTTTGGAACGGTTTGGAAATGTTCCGGTGAAAGGCGGTAAAATCTTCATTTTGAACTGCATCGTTGAAATCCAGAATCGTAGTTTTGGCCAGCTCCTGAAGCTGGCTGTCATCCGGAACCTGACCGGTTGCAGCATCGGCCTTTTTCACCGGAGTGCTTGTCGTGGTCGTATCGGACGTGTTCGACGCGGTCGTCGAATTTTCATTTTTGCCGAGGTTTCCGAATTCCTTGGCGCATGTGCAGCCCAATGCGACCGCCGCGACGATCGCGAGGGCGATGACGCCGCTGAACCTGGCATTTTTACCGAATAGCAATTTTGCCGCGAGTTGTTTCATAAATTTTCTCCATTTTAAAGAATTATCAATTAGAGCCCTTTGAAAAACATATCTAACTTTTTTTACTGAAACTGAAATGTACTGAAATACTACGTTTCCGTTCCTCTTATTCGTGCCTGTTCCTCTATTTCGGTGGTAAAAATGAGGGAAACCACGGGAAAAGATGAACAAGAAGGAACAAAAGGATTCGTTCAGGATTGATAGAATAGGTTTTTCAAATAACTCAATCAATTTTTTCGCCACGGCTCAAGCAGGTTCACCCAACTATCGACATTTCTTCGAAATTCGCCCTGGCACCTCACCGCCCGTTCTTTGGGCAAATAACCATCGCTGACGATATTTGAATGTTTCTCTGGATTTGAACCGTATATCATGCAAAGCGAATTGTAAAAACGCTGTTCGCGGAGCAGATGCTCGTCCGCCATGTTCCGTTTTGAGTTCGTGCTTTGCTTCGATTCGATCTCGAAGGCATCGGCGGCCGCAAACACCGCTCTCACGCCGTCTTCGCCCAATTCCTTTAAATTAATATACGCTGAACAGCGGTCAGCGGCGTCCTCTTCGTTGCCCGCGATAGGCAATTTGTATTGATCGATAAGCGCGTGGGCGATTTCATGCAGAAACACGAACCGCACCGCGTCCGACATTTTTGAGTAAGACTTTTCGTCGGATTCACCCGAGCTTTTGAAGGTCCGGTAAAAATGCTCCATCAATTCGTAGCACATTGTAACCGAACGGTCGCCCGCGTCATAGAAGGCGTTTACTTCTTTGCAGTCCTTGGTCCGCAGAACTATATCGTGGGGAAGGATCAGCGCCCGGTTTAGTTTTTCGGCGGCTAGTTCCAGAAGTTTGTCGGCCTTTACCTGACGGTCGATCTCTTTGTAACGCGGCGTTTCGATGTCAAGATGCTCAACTTTGAAATCGCCTGCATCATTCTTTTTTTTCGGAGCGGATGCGGACGTATTATTTGGCTGCGGAGCGGCGGCCTTATTTGCCTCGTCGATATAAACGTCGGGCGAGTTCGACTCTCCATCGCGGTCCGAGCTGCAAAAGCAGGCTGTCGCCAAAAACAAAACCGTCGCGATGAAAATAAGATTAACGAGGTTTTGGCGCATAGTGCCGGTTATGGATTAAGCTGTATCATCGCCCGCCGGATGCTCGGGCAACGAACACTAGGTAAAAAAATTCTGACCGAGATTTCGCTGCGTCAAACAGACCCTAAGACATTCCGTGGCGAAAACGGATAAAACTTGACGGTGCGGGAGCAAACTTTTTGCAAAAATGGCTGATAAACAATAAATTTACCAGCCAATAGTAATGATTCAATTGCTCTTTGTCTATTGAGAGCGTTCAACCAGCGTTAAAAGCGTCTGAACAACAACGCCGGTCGGGCCTTTTGCCTGGTGCGGGCGCACCGTGTCGCACCACGCCGTTCCGGCAATGTCGAGATGCGCCCATTTTGCCTTGTCGACGAATTCCTGAATAAACACCGCGCCCATAATGGTGCCAGCCTTGCCGCGGGGGCCAATGTTCTTGATATCGGCAATGTCCGATTTGATTTGCTTGCTGTATTCCGCGCTCAAAGGCAGCTGCCAAAACCCTTCGCCTGTTTCCTTGCCGTAGGCAATGATCTGGTCCACAAGCTCCTGATCATTGCCCATGATGCCGGTGTTCTGATCGCCCAGAGCGACAATGACGGCTCCGGTAAGCGTGGCCATATCGACTATGCGGGTAGCTCCCTGCTTCTCCGCATACGCGACGGCGTCGGCCAGGACAAGACGGCCCTCGGCATCGGTGTTGAGGATCTCGATCGTTTTGCCGGTCGAAGCGGTGACAACGTCGCTCGGGCGCGACGCTTTGCCGTCAGGCATGTTCTCGACCGCGGCGACAATACCGATCACCGGAATCGTCGGTTTGAGAATAGCGATAGCCCGCATTGTGCCGATCACTGTTGCACCGCCCGACATGTCGTACTTCATCGCGTCCATGCCTTCGGCCGGTTTGATAGAAATACCGCCCGTGTCAAACGTGATGCCCTTGCCGACCAATGCCAGAAGCTCGCCCTTTTTTGCCGTACTCTTTGCCGGTGTGTATCGCAGAACGATAAGTTTTGCCGGCTGCTCGGAGCCGATTGAAACACTCATCAACGAGCCCATGCCGAGCTTCGTCATTTTAGCTTCGTCAAGGATTTCGCACTTGAGGCCGGTTTCCTTCGCCATTTTCGCGGCCCGGTTGGCCATTTCGGTCGGCGTCAGGATGTTTGGCGGCTCGTTGGCAAGATCGCGTGTGAAGTTCATGGAGTCGCCGACCGCCTGGCCGCGGAACAAACCCTTTTTCAAATCGGCTGCTTTGGCACCTTCGACGCAGACAACAATCTTTGTTACAAGCTTGTCCTTTTTATCCTTGGTTTTGTATTTATCAAGCTCGAACTGGCTGGTGACCGCTGCTTGAACGGTCTTATCCGCGATGTCCGCCGCCTCGCCTTCAAAACGCGGCATGAATGCGAACGCCTTAACATTGCATTTGCGCAGATAACGCGTGGCTGTGCCGGACGCGATGCATACGTCGGAAAGCTTGTAATCAGCTTTGCTGCCGACTCCGACCAACAGAATGCGTGATGCTTTGACCTTGCCGCCCGGATTGATGCGAAAGAGGGAAGTTTCGCCCGCCTCACCCTTAAACTCTTCGGATTTCATCGCCTCGGCTATGTGGCCGCCGGCCAACTTGTCCAAATCCTTCAACGGAGCCGCCGCCGATTTGTCGTCCTTAAAAACGACAACGGCCAGAGCTTCAACATTTGCTTCCGAAAAGTTTTCGGTAATACCTAAAGATTCCATCAACTACCTCTGATATGAAAATGTAAGAATGTGCAAAAAACGCTGTAATATCTATAACTTATCTAAGGTTTTGTTTCAACTGCTGTTGGGTTTCTTTATCTACCGCCTTCTTCATTTCGGTCTCGCGTTTGTCGTATAGTTTTTTGCCCTTTGCCACGCCGATTTCAAACTTGATGCGTCCGTTTTTCCAGTAAAGCGAGGTGACCACTAGCGTCATGCCCTTCTGGGTCGTTTCCTTTTCGAGTTTTGCAATTTCGCGTTTATGAAGCAACAGCTTGCGGGTTCGCAGCGGATCGTGATTCTGTTTATTGCCGTGCGAATAGGGCGAAATGTGAGCGTTAAGCAGCCAAACTTCACCATCGCGCACCGAAACGTATGAATCCTTGAGCTGGATGCGTCCGGCCATGATGCTTTTTACTTCGGTGCCCTCAAGCACTGCGCCGGCCTCATACCTTTCGTTGATGATGAATTCGTGAAAGGCCTGACGGTTATCGATTATCTGCTTACTCTCGACCATAAACCTTTATTTTGCCTATCTGCGTGCGATTCCGCAATATGCCGCCGGAACGCAGGCTCCCGGCCTGCATCGCAAACAGACGGGGAGCTTGCGTTTCGACGTGCGGGCGTTCCGGCGGCTGCTTTCGGACGCAGGTTGACAATAACCGTTTTCGACACGTAAATTAAGAGAACGCTGGGAGATCGTCTAATGGTAGGACTGCAGTCTCTGGATCTGCCTATCGGGGTTCTAATCCCTGTCTCCCAGCCTTGTATTAGTCTGGTGTCAAGAGTGGGGAGCAGGAATTCCGACTCACGACTCACGACTCACGACTCATATGGACGATTGGCACGAAACAGAGATTCGGGTTCGTTATGCCGAAACCGATAAAATGGGTATCGTCCATCATTCTAATTATCTCATCTGGTTTGAATCCGGCCGAAGCGACCTATGCCGTGCACGCGGTTTTTCCTACAAGGAAATGGAAGAGAACGACAATGCCCTGATGGTCGTCGCCGAAAGTTACTGCCGCTATAAATCACCCGCATATTACGAAGACGTTCTGACCGTCCGCACACGAGTGGCCGAGATCCGAAGCCGTGCGATCCGTTTTATTTACGAGGTATTTAGAGCGTCGGACGGCGTCCTGCTTGCCGAAGGCGAAACGCTTCATCTTGTCACTGATCAGAACAAAAAAGTGCGTCAGATCCCGGACATCTATCGTGAAAGACTTCTCGCCGAACCCGAGTCGGAAGAACAGGCCTTTCCCGCAAATCAGGCACCAAGCTGAAATCAAGTTCAAAGTTCAAAGTTTAAAGTTAAAAGCAGGGCTTCAACTTGAAACCTTGAACTTTGAACTTTAAACTCATTCTTATGCCCGGTGCAGCCCAAGCCGAAATTTATTTCATCGCCGCGATGATGGTACTGATATTGATAATCAGCGCGGCGGCCGTCTATTTCTTTTTTAAGCAGTACAAGAAGGAAATGAAGGAGCGGCGTGAACGGGAAGTGAAAAAGGCGGCGGCCAGGAATGAATCGGTTGAATTACCGGAGAGCAAAATGTAAGCATTTATGCCGCATAAGCGAATTTTGGACGCAGCAAATTCAGTATTTGTGATCGTCGACGTTCAGGAAGCTTTTCGAAGCGTGATCGGCGATTTTGCGCTCATCGCGTCGAACATCGCCAGGGCGTCGCGCGGCTTTCAGATACTCGGCGTGCCAATGATCGTCACGGAGCAATACCCTGAAGGTCTTGGACGCTCCGCCGAAGAGATATTGCTTACATTGCCGGACGGTTTCGAGCCAGTAGAAAAGACCGCGTTCAGTGCATTCGGATCGGAGGCTTTCCGCAAACACATAGCCGATTCCGGAGCGTCGCAGATAATTCTGTGCGGAGTTGAAACTCACGTTTGTGTCAGCCAAACGGCCCACGATCTGCTGGATCAAGGGTTAAACGTTCATTTGCTGACTGATTGCGTCGGTTCGAGATTCGAACACGATAAACGAGCCGGCTTGGAGAAAATGCAAAGCAGCGGCGTCGTCAGCTCAAGCATGGAAATGGCAATTTTTGAGCTGATGCTGGATGCGAAGCATCCGAAATTCAAGGAAATCCAGGCGCTGATCAAATAAATAACTCGACCGAAACTTTAAAGAACTCAGCGAGCTTTTTAGCATGCGTCTTACTGATGGAGCGTTTTCCGTTGACCACCTCAGAGGCAATGCCACTTGAGCCGAAAACCGGCAGAAGCTCACTTTGTTTTACTCCTCTCTCTTCCATCAAGAACTTTAGCATTTGCGTGGGTGATGCTTCGGGCATCGGATAATGGATGTCCTCATATGACTCTATCAAATCCGAAAGCAAGTCCAGAAGAGCGTCTTCTTCGGGGCTAAGATCGCCTTGTTTGATCCCCTTGGTCACGAGGCGATTAACTTCTTCCGTCATTCTTTCCAACTCGTCGTCGTTCGTAATGACAGCCGGAAGCGTTTGCATCAGGAGCAGGCCATATTTAGTTTTATCAACATTCGCAGTCATCTTTGAATTTTTTGTCGTCGTATTCACGGTGTGTTAAGACGAATCTTATAAGCACCTTTTTCGCAGGATAGTATATTTTTCGTTATCAACCGATATTTATTCCCGCCAATATTAAAGACCG
>JANNGV010000031.1:0-20100 GCA_031404055.1 Chloracidobacterium sp. | reverse complement strand
AATAGGACTAATGATCGCCGCAGTTCTATGTGGTTCGGCGTTCGCACAATCAAAATCAGGTATCCAGGGCGTATGGCGTATTGCGGAGATTACAACGACCGGCGAAAAAGCCGCGGTCAACAAAACTCCGCAGCCGGGCATGTATATTTTCACCAAGAAACACTACAGCATAATTTACGTTTCAAGTGCGGCACCACGGGCTGTGCTTGAGGACTCCAGCAAAGCGACCGCCGAAGAGCTTCGGAACATATTTGTCGAGTCGTTTATAGCCAACGCCGGTACTTACGAGATAAAGGCGGGGAAGATCACCCTGCGGCCGATGGTTGCCAAAAGTCCCGGTTACATGCAGCCGGGCGTATATTCGACATCATCGGTTAAATTTGACGCTAATACGATGACGATGATCTCGGAAAGCTCGAATGCCGGGCCTGCCACAAATCCGACGACGTTCAAGCTCAAGCGGGTAGAGTAGAAGCAAGAGCAGTGTGATAGTTTAAGGCCGCCGCAGTTATCCATATTGAATAATTGCGGCGGTAGAATTTTGCACCTTCAGTTGAAAAGATCATCTCTTTCAGTTCTCGCTTTGAAGAAAATTGTTTACACTTTTAAGCTAATCGAGTAGGATACGCAGTGCGTCGACCGGCGTTTTCAAAAATTACACATATGAATAAAAATGATCTGGTGTTGAATCTCTCTGCCCGGAGCATCGATGGTGTTGTGGGTGACGTGCGGCAGTTTCTTAAAAATGAGCGTGGACTGGAGTGTCCGGACAATTTGATCCGAGAGGGAATGGCCGATGTTCTCTACACGAAGTTTGATCTTCTGGCCGAGGACCTGCGGGATATGTTTACCTCGCCGCAGAGGGACGAGGTGCGGGAGTTGGAGCGGATATTGTTGCGGGAATCCGCTGCGAAGGCGGCGGTGCCGCAGGAAGCTGTGCAGGCAGTAGAAAAGAGCGTGTTCAGCGGACATCGTGTGTATTCGGAGGAAAAGCTGGGTGCGATGATGGAATATATTTTGAGCAAAGGCCGCACGGTGTACAAGACGAACCTTAACAAACTGCTGTTTTACTCCGATCTGACGGCGTTTTACCTGCGTGGAGCGGGAATGTCAGGAGCGGTGTATCTGAACCGTCCTTACGGGCCGGTGGCTGATCCGGCGGCAGAGGTTTTGGACAACCTGATACAGACCGGACGGGTCATCATCGCGGAACGCACGAAGCATTTTCTCACCACGGGCGAGTGTGTGGAAATGCTTGACGGGAATGAGATTAAGGTACTCGACTGGGTTTTGGACACCTATGGCGAAATGGGAGCAGGTGAAATAAGCGAGCTTTCGCACGCAGAGCGGGCCTATAAAGACACGAAAGCCAACGAGCCGATCGCTTATGCTTATGCACAGTTTTTGCAGAAGCTGCCGGAGAAGACGCTGTTGGATCGGTAAATACAAAGAATATCTGCCCGCGAAATACGCGAAAAGAGCGAAAGAAAATTAATTGTTCTTTCGCCCTTTTTCGCGTATTTCGCGGGCAGATCTATTAGACAGATGCGGCGATGGCATTGTCGAATATCTCGAGTGCGACATCGACGTTTTCTTTGGTTAGGATGAGCGGCGGTGACCATCGGATGGTGCTGGTGCCGCAGCCGAGGATGATGAGGCCTTTTTGGAAGCATTCCATTTCTACACGATCGCGGAGTTCGGGGTCGGGATCGCTGACGCGGGAGAGAACCACCCCGTCACCGGATGCCGCTGCCACCCCTCCTAAGACAGGAGGGGTGGCTTTGACGAATTCAACGCCGAGCATCATTCCTAAGCCCCGGACATCGCCTATGCAGTCGTATTTGTCCTTTAATTTATTCAAACCGGCTTCGAGATAGGCACCGGTGGTTTTTGAGTTTTCGACCAAACCGCCTTCGAGCAATTCGATAGTTTTCAATGCGGAGGCGATGGCGACGGGATTGCCGCCGAAGGTTGAGGCGTGAGCTCCTTTATGCCAGTCCATGATGTCGGCTTTGGCGGTGCAGACCCCGATCGGCATTCCGGAGCCGATGCCTTTAGCCATGCAAACGATGTCGGCTTTGACGCCGTCGTGATGGTCGAGGGCAAACATTTTACCGGTGCGGCCCATGCCGGATTGCACCTCATCCACTATAAGCATAATGCCGTGTTTATCACAGATCTCACGCAGGGCTTTGACGACCTCAGTCGGTGCCGGGAGATAGCCGCCTTCGCCCTGAACTACCTCAAGGATAATTCCCGCGACCTCTTCGGGAGGTGTGGTCGTCTGGAAAAGCGTTTTTTCTATCCAATCGACGGTACCCATACAGCATGAGCCGTCATCGCATTTGCCTTTGTTAAAAGGGCAGCGGAAGCAGTTCGGATAAGGAACATGTACGACATCAAGGGCCTGACGCATGAAGCCGAGCCGCTGGGCTTTTTTTGAAGATGTAAGGCTCAAAGCTCCCAGCGTTCTGCCGTGGAACGAGCCGAAGAACGAGATGAATTTCTGCCGTCGGGTGTGGTACATCGCCAGCTTCAACGCCGTTTCTATAGCCTCGGCACCGCTGTTTGCGAAGTGCGATTTTGTCGGGCCGTCAATCGGCACGATCTCATCGAGCTTTTTGCCGAGAGCGGGCATGTGGCGATAGAAAAAGTCGGTGCCGCAAAGGTGGATGAGCGTGTTTACCTGATCCGTGATGGCTTTGACGATTTCGGGGTGGCAATGGCCAGTCGAGCAGACGGCGACTCCGGCGTTGCAGTCGAGAAATACGTTGCCGTCGGGGTCGGTTATCCAAACGCCCTGAGCACTTTCGGCAACGAGTTTGTAATCGGGCCGCGGATAGCTCGGCGTAACGTATTTGGCGTCCTCGGCGATAATCTCACGCGATTTCGGGCCCGGAAGCTCGGTTTTAATGCTCGGTTTTTCGAATTCTGCGGTCGGTGTCATGATTTTTCTCCTAAATTTGTTTAGAAAAACGGGCTTACCCGTCGAAAATGGATAATGTACCGGGGAAGCCCGGCTCTAAACGAGTGTGAAGGAGAAATTTAGTCGCCGCCGAAAAGTTCGGCACGTTGGCGTGCGGGGCGGAGTTTTGCGATGCTTCGCTGGGTCATTACTTAATGCAAGACTATATCAGAAGCGAGTGGAAGTTTCAAAAATGTGTCTCCGATAGTGAACATTCAAACTCAGTTAGTAAGATTTGCAAATATGGCATTACAATCACGTCTGTATCCAAGCAGGCCTAAGGTATTCTGGAGAACTCATGAAAAGAACCGTTATACGAGTAACCGCAGCTATCATGATGCTGGCGTTCTCGGCAATCGCCTTTGGGCAAGGAGTTAAGAGCAGTACCGAACAGCGGCTGAGCGATCCGGCGAACGGATATAGCTTTTCGGCTCCATCGACATGGAAGAATACTAAGGGCGACGAAGGCTTCGCTCTCGTTGATCCGGGGCAAACTGTCATTGTTACGGTCAGGCCCCATTCTTACAAATCGTTCGAGGCTGTTGTACGCGACACAAAGTTCGATGCCGGTTTTGAGGTTGTGGGTCAGCCTCAAGACCTAAAGGCCGGCGGGAAAACCATGCGGGTCTCCAAGCAGACGTCGGAATGGTTCGGCGTAATAGATTTTTTTGTTTCGTTTTCGCCAAGCGATGGGGGCGTTATCGTTATGGCGATCAGTGAAGGCAAAAATTCGGAGGCGGCATTCAAATCGGCATTGAAGATCAGCGACAGCGTAGTTTTCGGGAATCCGTCGCAACCGGCTGCGGCATCTGGATGGCAATCTGCTTTGGCGGGCAAACATCTTCTGTATATGTATTCGGGCAACGGGTATTTCGAAGAGAAGCACATTTATCTTTGCCAGGCTGGTAATTTCTTACAGACGACGGGATCTGGCGGATACACACCGGGCAATGCGGACGGCGGAAGTTTCGGTGCAAAAGGCGGAAAGCGGGGAACCTGGAGCGTGAACGGCTCGGCCCTGATCCTGCAGTTTCAGGATGGCTCCGTTGGCAGAAACAACATTACGAAACGCTCCGCAAGCAATGAGATCGGACTGAACGGAAATCGGTATTTTGTTCAGGCGAACGCGGGCTGCTAAGGGCTGCTCTTTGGAACCTGGGTTGATGTGAGAGTTGCCGAAGGCGTGGCGGCTCTCACGAGAATGAAGGGAATCGAATGAAACAGTTCAAACAGTACCCGATTTACGTAAACTACAACATATTTACGGCCGAAGAACGGGCGATGGCTCTGATGGCGCGAACCATCCGTTTTCATTTCAGCAGCGAAGCCTTGGCGTACAAGGTCGAACGGGAAGGCTACCGAAAAAAGCACGGACGGGAGCCGTTTGATTACAAGACCTACATGCGGGAGTACGCGGTTACAATTGGCGAGGAAAGAAGACGGGATGAGATAGCTTCGGAAGCGTCCACCACCGCTTCAATAGCCTATGAAACGAATGTGATAAAACAGCTATACATCATCTGCTCGACGACGCCGGGCAAAATGCTTCTCGACAGCATGAACAAAAAAGAAAAGGTTTGGATTGTTTACGACGAGGACGGACCGGGAGTTGCCTCAACCACGCCCTCGCCGCTCAAAAAGGAATGGGGCGGCGGTGTGCGGCTGTATTTCGACCCAACCGGATTTGATCCTACAAACGTATGGTACACGCCTGACGATGTGCTTTTTCACGAACTCATTCATGCCTATAGGTCGGGAAATGGACAAGACAACCGGCGTGTTATGAAGGAATATCAGACCGCTGAGGAATTCCTGGCGATCCACCTGCAAAATGTCTATATGTCGTACCGCGGCAGAAAGCAGTATTATTTTTCGCACACCAACTCGAGACTTGCTTCGAAGGACGAGATATACAAGGCGATTCGTACGGACAACGAAACGCTATACACGCTGAGACACTATCTTGAAGCGGAACCGCTTGCAAAGGAGGTCGCACGGCTAAAGGATCCCGACTTTAATTGCTGGCGCGATCTCGGCCATCTCGACGCCGTTTTTTGAGATCGGCGAACCAGAGTCCTCTTTCGATTTTTGTTCGGGCGTGAAACAATGATTTCATGCAAAGCCCGAAGAAATACACTAACCATTTAATTAACGAAACCAGTCCGTATCTTTTGCAGCACGCTCATAATCCCGTGGATTGGTATCCGTGGGGCGAAGAGGCTTTTGCGAAGGCGCGAGCCGAGGATAAGCCGGTGCTCGTCAGCATCGGGTATTCGGCGTGTCACTGGTGTCATGTGATGGAGCATGAGTCGTTTGAGGACGAGGCGTCGGCGAAGCTGATGAACGAGAATTTTGTCAGCATTAAGGTCGATATGGAAGAGCGGCCGGATGTCGATCAGATATACATGACGTTTGTGCAACTGACGACCGGGCGTGGCGGGTGGCCGATGAATGTGTTTTTGACACCGGACAAGCTGCCGTTTTTTGGGGGGACGTATTTTCCGCCCGTTTCGCGGTATAACATGCCTTCGTGGGGGCAGATTTTGACGAGCATTGCCGAGGCGTGGCGTGAAAAACGGAGCGATCTGTTGAATTCGGCGAACGATATTCTAAGCGAGATAAAGCGCGTTGGGAAGGCGGAGTTTGCTCAGGCTGCCCTGTCGGAAGATGTTTTGGAGAGTGCATTCGAAAGCTTTGTTCGGTCGTTCGATGCAAAGAATGGCGGATTTGGCGGCGCTCCGAAGTTTCCGGCAGCAATGTCGTGCGAGTTTTTGCTGAGATACTGGAAGCGGACTGGGAATGAAAATGCACTGGAGATAGTGAAGTATACCGCTTCAAAGATGGCGAACGGCGGGATCTATGATCAGCTTGGCGGCGGGTTTCACCGGTACGCGGTCGATGCTATCTGGCTGGTGCCGCATTTTGAGAAGATGCTTTATGACAATGCTCAGCTTATTCGCGTTTATTTGCATTTGTATCAAATCACTAAAGATGAATTTTATAAGCGTGTTGCGGTCGAAACGCTTGAATACGTAAAGCGGGAAATGCTCGATGCATCCGGTGGGTTTTATTCGTCGCAGGACGCGGATAGTGAGGGCGTGGAAGGGAAGTTTTTTGTATGGACGGTGGAGCAGGTCGAGGAGATTTTGGGTAAAGAGGACGCCACGGAGTTTTGCTCGTTTTATGACGTGACTATCGATGGGAATTTTGAGGAGTCGAATATCCTGAATGTAAAGAGGCCGGTCGCTACGGCTTCCGGTTCTGAAAGGAACCCCGACGCTTTGTCCGGCTTGCGAGCCAGCCGGGAGAAGCTTTTTGCGGAGCGGGAGAAGCGTATCAAACCGTTCAGGGATGAGAAGGTTCTGACAGCCTGGAACGGGTTGATGCTGGCTGCTTTTGCGGAGGCGGCGGCGGTTTTGGGGAGCGAGGATTTTTTAGAGATAGCAAAGAGTAATGCGGATTTTTTGTTGGAGAATTTGGTTGTAAAAGAAAGCACCACCCCGTCAGCGGAAGCCGCTGCCACCCTTCCTAAGACAGGAGGGGAGCCTGGAGCTTTGTTGCGGACGTGGAAGGATGGACGGGCGAAACTGAACGGCTATATCGAGGACTATGCGAATTTGGCTGACGGGTTGATCGAGCTTTACCAGGTTTCGGGCAATATAAAATATCTGATGGAGGCGAAGAGGTTAGCGGATACGATGATCACGGAGTTTTGGGATGAAGAGAATGGCGGGTTCTTTTTTACCTCGAACGATCATGAAGAACTGATCGTGCGGAACAAGGATTTTTATGACAACGCGACGCCGGCGGGGAATTCGGCGGCGGCAGATGTTTTGCTGAAATTGGGGAAGCTGTTTGGCGAAGAGAAGTACGAGCGGTTTGCGGCGACGGTTCTGCGGCTCGTGGCTCCGCAGATCAGCCGTCATCCTCAGGGGTTTGGGCGGGCGCTGTCGGCAATGGAGTTTTATCTTGCACCGGTTAAGGAGGTTGTGATAATCGGTCCGAAAGGCAATGAGCTTGAGCGCGAGGTTTGGGGCGAATTCCGACCGAATACCGTGACTGCTATTGCGGAAACCAAGGGCGAAGACCTGCCGTTGTTAAAAGATAGGACACTTGTCAATGGGAAGCCGACGGCTTATGTTTGTGAAAAATTTGTTTGTCAGCGGCCGGTTACGACGCCTGCGGAGCTAGTCGAATTGTTGAGATAAGATACAGGCACTATAAAGCAAGAGGGCGTTGTCCGGAGACAACGCCCTCTTGTTCTCATTCAAATAAGTTTAATTATTTGTTTGTATTGCTGTTGGCCATTTTATTGTCAGCAGGCTTCATTGCGTTAGCAGCGTTGGCCATCGTGTTTGCAGCGGTGTTTGCCGCATTCGCAGCACTATTCGCGGCATTAGCCATTACGTTTGCAGCATTAGCCATCGTGTTGGCAGCTGAGTTCATTGTGTTAGCAACGTTTGCTCTGTTTGTTGCATTCGAAGCATTGTTAGCCGTCGGCGTGTCGCCGCAGGCCATTCCTAAAGCACCAAGGGCCAAAAGGCTTGAAAGTGCAATAATTTTTCTCATGTTAAATTGATCTCCTGTCTTCTTCAAAGAATAAGTTTACTTATTTTTACTTACCGACTGCTTTTTACACAGCCTTGTCCAAATCCCAAATTTATTTTGGAACATTGGACAATATAAAGAGCAACGCCCCGTTAGTCAACCCAAAAATCGTGAAAAAAAACGTTTTTCAGATAATTATTAGGGTTTTTTACAAAAAATCCCGTATTTCAGCTTCTTTCAATAAAATGTTGACGAAACTTTCACATAAAGTTATCTTGAAAGCAGCGGGTTCACCACCGTTTCACCTCGAATTCCACAATTGATCAAAGGTCATTCCTTTTCTATGCAAAGGCTACAGGCTCGCGCGGCCGAATCGCGGCACTACATATCAAACCGAAATATCCACGTTATCCTCGGCTCGGCGGGGTTGATCGCGATAGCATTGACCTTCTTTTTAGCGACGTCAGGCCTGTCGAGCGGGGCGAAGGTTTCGGTGTTTGCCGGCGTAGCGGCGATGTACGCCGTTGCGTGCCTTATATCTCTGCTCTTCAACGAACGCGGATCAGCCCATCAAATGACGGCAATCGCGATAGAGCCGCTTAACGCCGCATTTGATGAAATCGACGATCGTCTGATCGCGCTTGATGAGGCTAATCAATTTTTCGGGTCGTCGTTAAACGCGGCTGATATGTTTCGACTGGTTTCAAGCAGGGTCGGAGAGATATTTCCATTTGCGGCGAGCGCTCTGATCGTGCCGGACGAAGCTGCTGGAAAAATGAAGATCTCACAATTCGAGGGGCGCAATGCCGACATGATGCACGAGCTTGAAATTGGAATAAGCGAAGGGCTTGCCGGCAAATCGTTTGCGAGCGGAGCGATCGAGATCGATGAAGATCTGAAGCTCAACAGCAAATCTTTCCCGGCGGAAAAACTTGATGGATTTCGCTCCTCCGTTGCGATACCACTTTTGCAGAACGAAAGTATCTTTGGCGTTTTTGAACTGTTTACGGATTATCCCGTCAGGAAAGACGAGGACACGGTCAAACTTCTCGAAGCAATTGGGGAGCATGTAACACCGCTGTTCCGAAGCTCGATGGCTTTTGAGCAGTCTATATCGAGCGCTTTGACCGACGCTTTGACCGGACTGCCGAACCAGCGTGCCTTCTTTATGATACTGGAGAATCAGCTGGCGGAATCGATGCGCTACCGTGACGAGAGGCCGCTGACAGTGCTGACAATCGATATCAAAGGTTTTGCCGAGGTGAACTCTAATCTCGGACATCCGACCGGGGACCGAATTCTGGAATTCGTTGGGGAGCATATTAAACAGCAGCTAAGAAAGATGGACTTTCTCGCCCGAACGATGAACGATGAATTTGCCGTGATATTGCCGACCGCTTCGGAAAAGACCGCGTCGGAGATAGTCGAGAGGATAAAGGCCGTTTTTGCGCAGAATCCATTTGCCATCTCGGATGAAGAAAATGTAAAGATATGGCTCAATTTCGGCTGGGCCACATTCTGGAAGGACGGCGAAACAGCTCCGCAATTGATCCGGCACGCACAGCTAAGGAAACAGCAGGCGAAGTCCGAAGAACCCGCCGGCGTGCTTTGGTTTCCGAGGGAATACGTAAATTAGCGACTAGTGGTTAGTGAAAAGTGAATGCGAAAGGCGGGAGCACGATTTTTGGGTCGTGCTTCTTTTCTTTGTATTTACAATTTACGATTTACCATTCACTATTGGCAATATGGCGAAAATTACTTTTTATGGCGGAGTCGGGTCGGTTACCGGCTCTAAGTATTTGCTCGAACACAACGGCAAAAAGATCCTGGTCGATTGCGGGCTTTTTCAGGGTGATCGCGAGTTGCGTGAGCGTAATTGGAAAGACCTGCCGTTCGATCTGCAGTCTCTGGATGCTGTGATAATTACGCATGCCCATATCGACCATACAGGTTTCCTGCCGCGACTGGTGAAGCTGGGTTATGGCGGACCTGTATTTACATCGCGAGCTACCGGCGACCTGCTGAAAATATTGCTGCCGGATTCCGGTCGCTTGCAGGAAGAAGATGCGGACTACCGGAATCGGCATCAATTGACCAGGCACTCGCCTGCATTGCCGCTTTATGACGAGAACGACGCGAAGGATACGCTGAAGCTGCTCAGGCCGGTGGCAAACGACGGCGTCGCTGTCGATATTTGCGAGGATTTTCGGGCGAGCTTTCTAGTGGCCGGACATATTATGGGCGCGAGCTTGGTATTGGTAGAGATGGGTAATGTTACGGTCTCGCTCACCACCCCATCGGCCGACCACCCCGTCGGCGAAACGCCGCCACCCCTCCTAAGACAGGAGGGAAGCCAAAACGCCATCCCTCCTAAGACAGGAGGGATGCCTGGGACGATCCGATTTCTATTCTCCGGCGATCTTGGCCATTACGATCAGCCTATAGTGAAGGACCCGGCAACGCCGCCGGATTGTGATTATTTGATGGTTGAATCAACCTACGGCAATCGTTTGCACGGCGACGTGGATTCCGAAACGCAGATGGCGGAGATCATTAATCAAGCAGCAAAGCGGAACGGGCCGATTCTTATTCCGGCATTTGCGGTTGGGCGGACACAGGAAGTTTTGTACCTTATCCGCGAACTCGAGGAAGCAAAACGCATTCCGGTGCTTCCGGTGGTCGTTGATTCACCTATGGCGGCACAGGCGACGCAGGTGTATAACCGCTGGAACGAGGAACACGATGAAGAGTATGTGTCGATCCTGTCAAAGAAACGACATCCGCTCAGAACGGCTTCGATGATGACGACCTCATCGCGTGACGAATCCAAGCGTGTGAACGATATGCGAGGGGCCCGTATTATCATATCGGCGTCGGGAATGATGACGGGCGGCCGTGTGCTTCATCATGCTATGCGTATTTTACCGGAAGAGAACGCAACGGTGATCTTTGTCGGCTACCAGGCGGCGGGCACGACCGGACGGCGGATTCAGGAAGGCGAGAGGGAAGTGCGGATAATGAAAAACTGGATACCTGTTCGCTGTCACGTTGAAAAGGTCGAGGGCTTTTCGGCCCACGCCGATTGGAAGGCAGTGATTCGCTGGCTGGAGGGATTGAAATCAACGCCGAAAAAGGTCTTTACAACCCACGGCGAACCCGATGCGGCCGCCGCAATGGCCCAGCATATCCGTGACCGCTTTGGCTGGAATGTCGAGGTGCCGCAATATGAAGAAAGTGTTGAACTAGGTTGAGGTTATGTTGTAAATTGAACTTATTATGACAGCTCTATCGCAGAAAATATTTATTACTTCGGACGAGTATTTGGTTATGGAGGCGGTTTCACCAGTCAAGCACGAGTATTTCAATGGTGAAGTTTTCCAGATGGCAGGGGCTAGTTACGCTCATAACATTGCCACGATGAACATTTCTGGAAATTTATTCGGTAAATTAAACAAGGGCCGTTGTAGTGTAGTCCAAAACGACATGAGGCTTTTCGTTGAAAGTTCGGGCCTCTATACCTATCCCGATGTCATGGTGGTGTGCGGCAAGCCCGAATTAAAAAAATACAGAGGCTTAGACAGCCTGTTGAATCCTGTTCTGATTGTGGAAGTTCTTTCGCCTTCTACCGAAGATTATGATAAGGGAGCGAAGTTCGACCACTACCGCACCATCGAAACGCTGAGCGAATACGTTCTTGTCTGGCAGGATAAAAAACGTGTTGCTCGGTATACGAAACACGACGACGGAAGCTGGAATTTGAAAGACTTTATCGGCGAAGATGTCGAGATCGATCTCGCGTCGGTTGACTGCTCACTTTCGATGGAAGATATTTATGACAAGGTTGAAATAAGCGAATAGACAGGAGCAAACGCGCCTGTTAGCAGCTTTGTCCACACTCGAGGTTTCCGCTTCTTCATGCTGTACTCCGACATTAGCCCATCGCCGCGTTTGACCGAATTCGTTAAGTGCTTTTGGTCCATTGAAGGCTCGGCCGGTCCGGGCGGAGATCCGGAACCGGTAGTGCCGGATGGCTGCCTGGAGATAGTTTTCAATCTTGCCGACCGTTTTCAGCGCATTCACTCGGGGGAAAGTATTGAAACTCAACCCCTAACGATCGTCGCGGGACAGATGCGTCGAAGTGTTTTGATCAGGCCGACCGGACGAATCAGTTTATTTGGAGTCAGATTCCAACACGCCGGAGCATTTCCTTTTTTTCAGTTCCCACTTTCGGAATTGACCGACAGGATCGAAGACATTTTCTCTGTTTGGGGAGCGGATGGCCGCGAGATCGAAGAGCGTATATGTCAAGCCGCTACATTTGCAGAACGCGTCGCCATTATTGAAACGATCTTTACCACACGGATCATTTCGAATAAAAAATACGATAGCTCAGTAATTGAAGCGGCCCGGCTGATCGCAGGGCTTGATGGGGCGATGCCGATTCGGCGGGTCGCGGAATCGATAGGAGTAAGTGAGCGGCGGCTTGAGCGCGAATTCAAACAAAAGATTGGCGTATCCCCGAAGAGGTTCTCGCGCATATTGCGTTTTCAAAAGCTTCTTAAATCTTTGGAACGTAGCGGAACGGCGGTACTTCTCGACAAAGCCCTTGAGTTAGGGTATTACGACCAGGCACACATGGTACATGAATTCAAAGAATTCGCAGGTAAGAGTCCGACGACATTTATTGACGACGCACATCGGATCTCGGCAGCGTTCACCGGCAACTAGGCACTCGGATGTCCACGACACCGGCCGGATGTGTTTTAAGCTAACCGGCTGCGAATGTAGGCGGTCTTCTTAAAGTTATTCACTACTCTAACGTCTGACGAAGCGGATTCGGGGGTGGGCGCTTTTCGGAAGCACCGAGTAGGACTGGTGCAAAAAATGAAAATAGGGAACGTAGCGAAACGCTCCCTATTTTTAGTCGATTTAGGTATCGCCGCCCGTATCGGTCGGGGGGTCGGTATTGGTATACGTAACTACCTTGAAATTATCGGTTTTAGTCGCCGAACGCGGGTAATCAAGATGATAACCGTCGCTTTCAACCGAGACACCGGCAGCTGTTTTTTTAATAAGGATCACCTTATACTCATTGCCGCCATTTGGCGTTCTGTTAAATGGCCATAGCCTCACCGGAAGAGCTCCATTGCTGGAATCAACACTTCCCACACCATGAGAGCAACCGTCACCTGTATAAGCACCAGAGATCCGACCATTCTCATCGGTTTGCACCTGACGACAGTTGGCCGCATCGTTTGAAAGCAGAACCCGGCCGCTTGGATCCGTTACTTCGAAGTAGTAAATTTCGTTCGGAGGCAAGCCCTGTGAGTTTGCATTGTTCGGTCCGCCGTTGATGTAAACATCGGTCGGTATCTGATAAATATTCTCATTTACGGCAGTTCCGGCAGAATCGGTCGTGAAAACCGCTCCATTGAAGTTGTTGTTGGCGATTACGGCGAATATGCTTGTTGACAAACACAGGGCGGCCGCAAAAATCACGGTGTAAACACGGGATATCCTGGAAAACACGCTGTTTTTCATTTAAAGCTCCTATTTGCTGGTGGTTGGAACAAAAAACCGGCCGCGCTTGCTTTGAAAAGGAGAGGCTAGGCCGGATTGATCACATATATTAAAAAGGCTTAATTAAAGCGATATTCAGAAAATTCAGCCTTAAGACGGAATGAACGCAAGGTCGGGGCGTTAGCGATAACCAGTAGGAAGCACGACCGAGCTTCCTGCATTAAATCCGATCAAAAACTGTCGTATTTTTACAATCCCGCTATCGTTTTTTGATTTAGACTAGCCCCAGTTCAATAAAAATTATGGAGCGTTCAATGATAAATATCAGGTTAGTTCTTCTAGCGGCTGTCGTGAACATTCTTCTTTTTTTCGCCGCGTCGTTCGCCCAGGATGCAAAACCGACGATCGAGTCCTTGAGTTGGATATCGGGCTGCTGGGAGCAGAATGACGCGGTCAAAAAGCGCTTTGGTTCGGAGCAATGGATGAAACCTCTCGGCGGGTCGATGATCGGGATGTCTCGAACGGTGCGAAACGGGAAGACGACAGGGTTCGAGTTTTTGAGAATCGTCCAGGACGATACGGGCATTCATTACATATCGAAGCCGTCTCAGAATAAGGAAGAAACGTTGTTCAAGCTAATTAAATTTTCGGTTGGCGAGGTTGTGTTTGAGAACCCGATGCACGATTTTCCGCAGCGGATAATTTACAGGCTCGACAAAACAAATCTTTTCGCACGGATTGAAGGCAACAATAACGGAAAAGCCATGGGTATCGATTTTCCGATGACGCGTGCGAAATGTGATTAATATTTACAGTAGTCTTTTGCCGACACCAATGGCGATGGCATCTTCCGCTAAACCGAGCATGAGGTCAGGAATGCCTGTATTTTCGCTCAACTTTCGGCGGAGATAATAGCATGTAAATGCCGATGCGACGGCGGCCAAGCCTCCCGCGATGGCTCCGATATTGACTTGTTCGCGCTCAGCCGTGCAGATTGTCGCTCCACAGACCGCTCCGGAAATGGCACGGAATGTCAGCGGGCCGGGATCAATTCGATTTGCGATGAACGAGGATTTGTCGGCAGCTAATTCGCCAACCGCCATTACTTTAAACGCAATATCGGCGGTCGGTGACGCCATGAAGCTCAGACGTGAATCGTCTAGTTCGGACCAGTACTCCTTCGAATAGTGATCACTCACTATTGCTGGTGCGGACATACTTCGCATTCCAGCGATGATTCCAACATAGACAGCTTTCGCGTACGCATTTGCCATGACTTCCCCCTATCGTTCGAAGGATCAGTCTAGCACGCCATACGCTGTCTATTCATATCTGAGGCATTCGATTGGGTCAAGTCGCGAAGCTTTTCTCGCGGGCAGGACGCCAAAGATCAGACCAACGCCGACCGATACGGTTAGGCCGGAAATTACCGCCCACATTGGGATCGATGCGGGAAGCGATGGGAAAAGAAGCATGATCAGATTGCTGATACCGACGGCCAGCGTAACGCCGAGAATCCCGCCGAAGAATGTCAGTGTCATAGCTTCAAGGAGGAATTGAAGAACGATCGCACCCTTTGTTGCCCCGATCGCTTTGCGGATGCCGATCTCTTTAGTTCGTTCGGTAACGGAAACGAGCATTATATTCATTACGCCGATGCCCCCGACGAGCAGGCCGAGGCTTGAAATGGCGATTGCGATCAGGCCGACCATGGCCGTGATCGAATCGAACTGCTGAATAAAGTCGCCGGCGGTTTTGATATCGAAATCGTTTGGATCGCCGAATTTGTTCCCTCGCCTTTGCCTAAGAATGCCTTCGGAATCCTCGAGGGCTTCCTGCAACCGTCCGCTTTTTGCCTGGATAACGTGGAGCAGGTATTCACGCTGCGGGGCCACCTTACGGGCAGTTCGATAGGGAAGCAGAACCTTGCTGTCTTCCTCGTTCTCGCCGAAAAGGGCGGCTTTACGTTTTGCGATCACACCGATTATTTCCCATGTGGTGCCATTCATTCGCACGACTTTTCCCACATTTCCAGTCGGAGAGTTGGGGAAAAGAGCTTCGGCGCAGTTCACGCCGATCACGATCACATTCCGCCGCTGCTGATTGTCGGCTTCGGTGATGAATCTTCCTTCCATTAGTGCCAGATTGGATATGCGGTCGAAGTTTGGCGAGACGCCGTCGGTTTGTGCACGGCGGTAGTTGCGGCCTTCGTAGGTAATATTGTCGTCAAAACTGGCCGATCCGAAATTGCCAATTCCAGGGGCAACGAGAGCAATTTCCTCAACTGCATCGGTTTGTGCCATGATGGCGTCGGCGTCCTCGACAGTCAGCGGCTTTCGGTTGCGTTCGTCGCGGTTGTCGCCGTCAAAACCAGTGCTCAAATGAAAAGCGTAAATATTGTTCGTGCCGTATTCCTCGACCATCGAAACGATGCTTTGCCGCATTCCGGTTAGAATCGATGCGACCACAATTGCGGTCATTACCCCGACGACAATGCCCAATATAGTCAGAAAACTACGGAACTTATTGGCCCGGATGCTGTCGAGCGCCATTTTCATGACTTCCATCGGTAATGAGGTTGATACTTTCATATTCTCGTCAATCGTGAATCGGGGATTGGTGATTGTATCGCGGCTTCGATTCACGATTTACGTATCACGATTCACGTTCTTATGCTTGCGTTAACGCGACGATCGGATCGAGCCGGGCGGCTTTCCAAGCTGGATAGAGTCCGGCAACAACGCCTATAATGCTGGAAACACCTACGGACAAGAACACATAGGTAATCGTTATCGTCATTGTTATACCCGCGAGCACTGTAATTAACTGCGTAACGGCGGCAGCAAGCGTCAATCCCAGCAGCCCGCCGACGATACAAAGCAGTGACGATTCGATCAAAAACTGCAACAAGATTTGTTTACGAGTCGCCCCTAGCGCCTTGCGCAGTCCGACCTCGAAAGTCCTTTCGGTGACGGAAACGAGCATGATGTTCATTACGACGATGCCGCCGACGATTAGTGTAATAAGTGTGATCGGTACGACAACCCCGGCGATAGCCGCCGTGAATTGATCGATCTGACTGCCTAAATCCTGTGTATTTACAACGCCGAAGGTATCTTCCTGGCTCCCGATAAGTCTGCGTTTATTACGCAGCGCAGTTCTGGCGTCTTCAATAGCCGTCCTGAAACTTTCAGGCCGGGCGGATTTGCCATGGACCTGAATTCCGTCATTGCGGTTAAATATTAGTTGGTGCAGTGACAGCGGAATATAGATTTGCCGGTCGAGAGGATTACCGAACATTGAACCTTTTTTCTCTTCTAAACCGATGATTTCGAGCGGCACGCCGCGTACCCGTATTACTTCGCCGACCGGATTTGAATTCGGAAAGAATTTTTCCTTGACGTCGTAGCCGATAACGCAGACCTTCGCGGACCGCGTAACTTCGTCGGGAGCAATAAAGCGTCCGGCCTCGATCTCTTTTTCCTCGATCTCTATCATGTTTGCGGTTACGCCAAGTATACGGACGGAGGGCATTTCCAGGCCTTTTTCTTTAAGGTCCGCACCGCCATTCATCTGAGCACCAACTTCGGAACATTCGCCGCAGTTTGCTTTGATATATTCGTATTCTTCGAATGTAAGCTTTTTATTCATCCGGTTGCGCCGTTCGAATTCGTCATCGTCCATCTGCCCGGAAAACGCCATCCGTGCCATCATGAAATGATTTACGCCAAGGACCTTTGAGATCTTTTCCGTCACATAGGAATTCAACCCGCTGATCGATGCTCCGACCACGACGACCGATGCAACGCCTATGATGATTCCGATAAGCGTCAGGAACGCACGAAGTTTGTGTTCGAGAATCGATTTAACCGAGATCCAGAATGCATCCGAATAGAATGAATATAATTGCCGCATAGCTATTAAGAACCGTTTAGTTCAGTTGGTAAGACGATTCGCCCGCAAGACCGTCAAAATGCTTAGACAAAGCTACAAACGTAAAGTTTTGGAGAAATGTTCACAAACTGCGAAAAAAACAAATAAAAAAACGACGGCCGATGTGACCGTCGTTCAAATAAATCGAAAATATGCTTTTGCTGTTAAGGATTGGCGACGAAATCTATGCCCGTCGCGTTATCCTGCAGGGAAATCGTTCGAGGGGCAAATGAGTAACGCTTTGACTCTACCGATACGACGACGGTCTGTCCGCTCGAGATATCATTGAGTTCAAAATAGCCGAAACTGCCGGTCCGGGCCGACCTTACCGTGCCGTCGCTCGCGATTAAAATCACCTCGGCGTTACGCAATGCTCTTCCATTGGCGGTTGTAACTCTGCCGCTCAAGGAAACCGGAGCAGCGGTCGGGCCGGGAATAGTCGGCAGCGGATTGGACGCAAACGTTCCGGACCCGGCGGCGGTAAAACTTTGCAGAAAACCTCCAGCTCCCAATGCTATCGAAGGCGTAACCGAGGAAAAACTCAGTGCCAGATTACGCGAGGTGGTTTGATGGAAAAGAAGAAAATCAGATGTAAAAATAATATTCTGATCCGGTGTGGTAACCGAGAGTGTTGCCGAATTGTTCGATCCGGTAATTCCCGGGGTGTTTGTCGAGGGTAAAAAAACGGCTGTTAACAAATTAGTGCGCGAGCCGCGGCCTACCGGCGCCGGCGTATCGCGGATTATCTGAACGGTGACCTGTTGATTCAGCGGTTGGGTGAACGGCGGGCCGCCAGTACCCGTCTGCGTTGTAGTAGTCGTGACGACCATGCGGGCGTTTTGAATTCCCTGGAGTGAAGCGTCCAAACCCGGGAGATTTTGATAGAGAAAGAAGATCTGTGAACCGCCGCCGATCGTGTTGAAATCGGCGCTCGTCGTATTATTGGTTAATACGAAATCCTGGCCGCCGAAACGCTCAAAAAACTGAGCAAAGGTAGTCGTCTGGCCGTTAACGGTCAGAAGTGATGAAAGCAGCAGTAAACTGAATAATGCACACGAGCGAAATACACGTGCAAAACTTGATCTGGAGACAGTACGTTTCATAAGTCAGAGTCCTTTAAATGTCGATATGACTAACTAAAGATGGGGGTGCGAAATGGGTTGTTGTGTTTGAAGTATGGAAGCTTCTGTAAAAATGATAGTAAAAAAAAGCCGGGTTGTCCACCGATTTTTTTCGCGGTAAGCTGTAAAACATTATGACAGATAAGCATCGTTTATATATTCTCAACTTTTCAGTTGCCTAAACGCAGGAATTTTCTGCTGTTTTTCAAGCACCCAGGGCCATGTTATACTCTCGTTTAATTTTGTTCGGTATTTAGCGAGTCAAATGAAATAGTCAAACTACGGCTAAATGATTTCCAAAGTATCAATTTCAAGGAGACACACTTTTGAGCGTCCTAGTCGATAAAAACACACGCCTGATCGTTCAGGGCATAACTGGGAAAGAAGGCACGTTTCACATGCTGCAAATGCGTGAATACGGCACTGATGTCGTCGGCGGAGTTACGCCCGGAAAGGGCGGGACGACGCACGAAGGCGTTGCGGTCTTTAATACGGTCGCCGATGCTGTCCGTGAAACCGGAGCTAACGCATCCGTTATTTATGTGCCGCCAGCATTTGCCGCCGACGCTATAATGGAGGCAGCGGACGCTGGAGTTCCACTTCTTGTCTGCATCACAGAAGGCATTCCGGTCGCTGATATGATCAAGGCAAAGGAATATCTCCGCGACAAGCTAACACGCCTGATCGGCCCGAACTGCCCCGGCATCATTTCGCCCGGAAAATGCAAAATCGGTATCATGCCCGGACACATACATAAGGAGGGCAGGATCGGCGTAGTGTCGCGTTCGGGAACGCTAACGTATGAAGCTGTCGGGCAACTGACGGCACTTGGGCTTGGACAATCGACCGCGATCGGTATCGGCGGTGACCCGATAATTGGGACGAATCACACCGACGCCTTGAAATTATTTCAGGCGGATGATGAGACCGACGCGATCGTCATGATCGGCGAGATCGGTGGAACCGCGGAGGAAGACGCCGCGGCGTATGCGAAAGAGAACGTAACCAAGCCGATCGTTGCGTTTATTGCCGGACAAACCGCACCTCCCGGACGTCGGATGGGACACGCCGGAGCGATCATATCGGGAGGAAAAGGCACGGCCGCCGAGAAAATGAAGGCTCTGACGGAGGCTGGCATTCGGGTTGTGCAGTCGCCGGCCGACATCGGTCAGGCGATAGTTGAAGTTCTGGGTGCCGGAGCTACGGCGTGATCTTGCCGGAACGCAGGCAAGGGCAGGTGTTTTTCAGGAGGACATATGGCTGAAGCTGAATTCATTCATCGCTGGTTCGAGGAAGTTTGGAATAAAAGACGCGAGGAAGCGGTCGACGAGATGTTCGCCGAGGATGGCGTCGGGTACGGACTCGGCCCGGAGAATATAGTTGGGCCGGAGAATTTCAAGGTGTTTCACCGGGCGTTCGTGGCGGCGTATCCCGACTTAAAAGTTACGGTCGAGGACACGGTCGTCGAGGGTGACAAGATCACCGCTCGCTGCAGAGTGACCGGAACTCATTCCGGCGACGGGATCGGAGTTGCTCCTTCCAACACGCCCGTCGACTTTACCGGAATGGTGATCGTTCGCGTCAAGGACGGCAAGATAGTCGAGGCGTGGAACGAGTTTAATTTTATGAAAATGTATGAACAGATCGGTGCGTTGACATTGAATTTGCAGTGAAGTTTTGAAGAAAGAAATACCCCGTCGGCCGACCACCCCGCCGCCGAAGCGTCGGCACCCATCCTCAAACCAGGAGGGGAGCTAATTCCGGCCGCCCCACCTTCGTAAGGAGGGGAGCTTAAGAATGAAATTTTCGCATTCGTTCAGCGTTGCGGCCGAAGACATCGACGAGCAGGGCCACGTCAATAATGTCGCTTACCTCCGATGGATCCAGGACATCGCGATCGCACATTGGCGACACACGGTGAGTGATGAAATGCTTGCGAAATTCTCGTGGGTCGTGGTTCGGCACGAGATCGATTACAAGAAACAGGCTTTTGAAAATGAAGAGATCACCGTG
>JANNGV010000030.1:0-8041 GCA_031404055.1 Chloracidobacterium sp. | reverse complement strand
ACCGCATCGGCGTTTCGATGATCGACTGGGCCGAGAAGGAAGGCGTCTTGAAAAAAGGCGGGACGATAATCGAGGCGACATCTGGCAATACAGGTATCGGGCTTGCATTGGTTGCGGCGGTTCGCGGGTACAGGTGCGTATTTGTTTTGACTGAAAAAGCTTCGGTTGAAAAGGTGCGGTACCTCAAGGGTTTGGGGGCAGACATCGTCATCTGTCCGGCGGCCGCAAAGCCGGGCACTCCCGACCATTACGTTGCGACCGCCAAGCGCATATCGCTGGAAACGCCGAACTCGTTTTATCCCGATCAATACAATCACCCGGAGAATCCGGCGGCCCATTACCGCACGACGGGACCGGAAATTTGGGAAGATACAGACGGCAAGATCACACATTTTGTCGCGAGCATCGGCACCGGCGGGACGATCAGCGGAACGGGACGTTATCTGAAGGAGATGAACCCCAATATAAAGGTTATCGCCGGTGACCCGTATGGGTCGATCTTCAAGACGTATAAGGAATCAGGCCACGTGCCGGAAGCTACGCCGTATCTGGTCGAAGGCATTGGACAAAACCTGCCGGTCGGAAACGCAGACCTGAACACGATCGACGAGATCATCAATATAACCGACCGCGAATCGTTCGATCTGGCACGCCAGCTTGGGCGCCGCGAAGGCATTTTTTGCGGCGGCTCTGCAGGGACGATCTTTGCGGCGGCACTGCGTGTCGCAAAAGACCTCGACGAAAGCGGCGTGGTCGTTTTTATCGTCTGCGATACGGGCGAGCATTATCTGAGCAAGTTCCATTCGGATGAGTGGATGAAGGAAAAGCTGCTGCTCGAACCGCAAAAGATCACCGCCGGTTTGATCGCGGAAACGAAGAATTCGGGCGCGCCGGTAGATCTGATATTTGTTACGCCGGAGGAATTGGTCAGCGAGGCGATCGCGAAGATGAACGAGACGGGCGTTACGCAACTTCCGGTTTTGGAAGACAACCGCTCGGTCGGATCATTGCGCGAAAGCCATATTCTGGCTAAATTGATCGAGAACCGCGACCTTTTGGATTCCAGGGTAGGCGATGTAATGGACGACAGCTTCCCGGTGCTCGAAGTGGATTCAAACTTTGCCGAGATTAAATCGAAGCTTCGAAAACATCCGGCGGTTTTGATCGAGGATTTCAAGCGGATAACCGGTATAATTACGCGGTCGGATGTGCTTGACCTGCAGAAGTAAGAGGTTTGCCCGCGAATTACGCGAAAGAACGCGAATAAGAAGTAAGCTTTTCCGAGCTTGCTCAAATAAACATATTCGAGTCTGATCGCGGCAAGCATATAATTTAGTTGCTTTTTTTGATAAATGGCAATAGGCTTTTCCCGAATTCCCAATTGCAATAGGCGTTTTTTCCTATTAGCGGCGTAGTTGATCGAAACAGGGCCTCAATGGAGTAAAAATTCTATGAGCGACGAAGAAAAAAGCACAGGCGAAGCGGCTGCCGGAGTCGCGGCGGTTGAAGAACAGGTTGCCGAACAGCCGGTTGCGGATGAACACACGACGGCCCCGAACCCGTCACAGCAACAGGCTCCAGACGAGCAGGCGGCACCCGGCAAATGGGAGATGCCGAAACCGGTCTTCCAACAGACGAGCGGCTATTTACCTCAGGGATTTGTGAAAGACCTTGAGGCAGGCGGGGCCTTGGGTGCTCAGGAGGCGGCTCCTTCGCCAGATGCTCTTCCCTCGCGTCCTCCGGCAAAGGAGCCGGACCTGTCGGCGATAAATCTTTCCGCACCCACACCGGCGGCGGTCGAACCTCAGCCGGACCTTTCCGATCAATTGATACCGGAGGAGCCGGAATTTAATACGGCACCCGAGCCGCCCAAAAATAGCGGGTCCATGCGGGCACCGATGGTTGTGCTGGGTCTGCTCGCCATTTTAGTCTTCGTTGCGGTTTTTTTGACCGTTGTCTATTTTTTATTCCTCCAGGGCCCGGGCGATACCAACAATTTCTAGCCGCAAAACCACTGCTATTCGCTCGTCTGATCTGAGCAGGACTTGTCCGCGAAATTGGCGGATAAATTGAACTGACTCTTTGGAGTATAATGCCGGATGTAAGATTAAAATTTAGCGGCCGTGAGTTGACGCCGGGCGAAGGCGTGACGACGCTTGGCCGGACGGCGGATAACGATATTTCGTTTCCTGACGATTCGAACGTTTCGCGGTTTCATGCTGAGATTGAACCACGTGGAAGTGAATTTTGCCTTATCGATCTCGGCAGCAGCAACGGCACAACCGTCAATGGAACGAAGGTAACCGGCGATACGTATCTAAAAACAGGCGACCGAATTTTGCTTGGCGGATCGAGTGAGATCGTTTTCGATCTTGCCGATGACGCGGAAGAAGAAGAGAAGGTTGCGGCTGACGCCGGTGGGGGCGGATCGGTTTCGCTTCCGCCGATAGATGCCGCTGTTTCCCAGTTGCCCGGTTTAGCGACGGCGACGCCCGCATCGGTGTCTTCCGGCTCAAATACGATGTTAATGGTGGCGGGAGGGGCCTGTCTTTTGGCCGTGGTGGTGGTTGTCACCGCGGGCGTTATCTTTTACCGCAGCGGATCGTCTTCATGTGATGCCAAAGCAGTGATCGTAAAGCCGGAAGCCGGCGACGTGATATTTGCACCGACCGAGATTGAAGTGAAAACCGAAAATTCATCATGCGTGGCAAAAGCCAGCTTCACGATCGATGGAGTTGAATTCGCCAGCACGACGGACGCTCCGTTTACGGCAACGCTTGATCCGAAAGATCATCCCGACCTGGCCGATGGATTGGACCACAATCTCGGCATCGTTCTCGAGGATGACGATGGGAACAAGATCCCGCAAGCCGGCAGCGTTCTGTTAGCTCTTGAAACCCGAAAAGTCGAAAAGCCGGAGGATAAACCGGAGACCGGGCCGCAGCCTCAACAGACTCAGGTGCCTGCGGGCCCGAAGGGTAAAGAGGTGTCGATCATCCAGATTCAGGAGATGTCGAATCGGCTGGTCAAGCAGTTTTCAGGCAATTACAGGTACAATGTCTCGAACAAGCAGTTTTTGCAGGAAGTGCAGAAAAAAGCGGCCGAATATGCCCAGGAAGGCTACTTTGAGCGGGCCGCGAAATACCGGGATGCTATAAACGTCGCTTATGTCCGCGAGCAGAATCTGGATGCGCCGCTCGGATATATGCTGGCCATGAGCCGCAGTAAATTCAACCCGCAGAAACAAGGCAGCTACGAGGGAATTTGGCAGATGAGCACGGAATTTGTAACCTCGCAATCGTATAACGGGCTTTGCGGCAGCGAGACATTATCCGACCAATCGCAGAATTGCGCGGCAAGGGCCTCGGCAACGTATATGAAGGCGATGGTGTTTGGCGTGTTTGACGGCGACGTTATCTACAGCGCCGCCGCGTTCGGTAAATCGACGCAGGACGCGGGCGTATGGAAGGCGACGCTTCCGGCAAAACGCGAGGACGTATGGAATTCGATCAAAACGGCAACCGAACGCGAGCAGATCGTCCGATTTTTTGCCGCCGGGATCGTAGCCGAGAATCCACAGAAATTCGGCCTGAAACGCGACCGACCGATCTCGGAGCTGTATAGACAAGCGATGTAGAACGGGGGATTTTTAACGCAGAGACGCGGAGACGCAGAGGAAGAAAAATTTTACAGGATCGACAGAATGAACAGGATTTGTAATTACCGTTTCGTTTACGCTAACTCGGAATAATCTAAATATTCTGTATATCCTGTTAAAAACTCTGCGTCTCCGCGTCTCTGCGTTGAAAAAATTTTGAAATGCTTGAAGTAAGCCTGACATACCCAACCCCTGACGGCTCGCAGGAAATCCGCATTGACGGCGGACGGCTGACGTTTGGCCGCGGGAGCGAGGCGGAGCAGCGTTTTGCCGATGACGGGCTTTCGCGGCTGCACGCAACGCTTCACCGCGATGGCGACCGTGTCTGGATAGTTGACGAAAACTCCTCAAACGGCACATTTGTGAACAGCGAACCGGTGGCTCCGGCGGGAACGCCGCTGCGAAACGGCGATGTGATCAAAATAGGACACCAAACAACTTTGAATGTGCGGATCGCCGAGAAGTACGAGCCTTTGCCCGTCGCCGCTTCACCTCCGGCCCAGAATGCAACATCTATTCCAGACAGCTCGGGCATGAGCATGCTGCCGATTGCTTTGATCGCCTGTGCGATATTGGTGGTCAGCGTTTCGCTGGTATTTATAGGGTTTAATGTACTCGGCAGCGGCAAGACCGAAGTTGTTAAGACGGATGATGATGATTTCGTCACGCCGGACGATAAGCCGGTGAAGGATCCCAAACCGACCCCAACGCCAAAGCCCGGAACATCCGATTCACCTTCGACGCCGGGCGGCACGGCTCCAATGCCCGACCCTCCGGCGGGCGGCGAAGTGAAACCGGTGACCGACATATTGAAGGGCAGAAAATACCTCGACGTATCGGACAGTGAAAAACGCCAGTATCTCGCCGAGCGTGCTCTAAAGATCGCCCAGGTCATCGGCAACAACAGCAGCGACGCAATACCGGCGGCGGCGCTGGACAAGATCAAGTCTTTCGCCGATGCATATGCAAAACGAGTAAGCGTGAAATCTCTCGGAGGCTGCCGTTTTGGCGACAATTTACAGGTGACGTACGAGCGTGCCAGCCAAAACGCCCCGTTTATAGTAAAGGCATTTAACGAAAAAGGGACCGACCCGCGGATCGGATTGTATCTGGCGATGATCGAATCGGAACACTGTGTCTGTTTGCAGAGCCCGACCGGTCCGCTCGGCATGTTTCAATTTACGTTCGCGACCGCTAAGCTTCATTTCACACCGAGCGAAGGCGTGATCAAAGGAGCAACGCCTCCAAAAGGCGATGTCCGGTGCGAACCCGAACCTGCGGCACGTGCGGCGGCTTCGTATATGAAGGCGCTGACAGGCCGATACGGCACCGGCCCGGCGAGCGTTCCATTGGCCATCGGCAGCTATAACAGCGGCGAGGGCGGTTTGAGCTCGAATCTTGTTAAGGCTCTCGACTCAAATTCAGGGCTGCCCCGCGATTTCTGGACCTTAATTGCCAACGGTGAAAAGCTTTCGAAGCAGTTTCAAGCAGAGAACTTCAAGTACGTGCCGAAGTTTTTCGCGGCCGCGATCATTGGGGAAAACCCGCAGGATTTCGGGCTTAAGCTGCAGCCGCTTTCGACTTACTCTAAGTGAGTCGAGAGTCTGGAGTCGAGAGTCGGGAGCAGGAAAACCCTCGGTTCCGACTCACGACTCTTGACGCTCGATTCTCGACTTTCTTATGCCCCTGCTATGGCTAAAATTTACGGATGAAAACGGCGACGAGCAGCGTGTTGCGGTCGAGGGCGAGGTTTTCACGGTTGGACGGCATTCGGCAAACGATCTGACTGTTACCGACAGCCGACTTTCGCGCGAGCATATACGGATCGAACGGGTAAACGGCGAATTTGCCGTATCGGATTCCGGCTCAAGCAACGGAACGACGATCAACGGCTCGAAACTTACCGGTCGGACCAATCTCAAGGACGGCGATCTGCTCGATCTTGGCGGCGGCTTGAAGATAACGGCCGAGATCGAAGCGGCCCCGGAGTCAGCCGCCGCCGTGGTTCCTGAAGCGGACGTGCCAACGTCGGTTCAGCCGCCGGTTGGCACGCCAGCTTACGCTCCCATTGCGACAGCTCCCGCAAGCGACGGAATTCCGACGAGCTTTTTTATTCTCGCTCCGCTGCTGGGACTTTTGGTTCTTGTCATCGCCGGCGGCGTATTCTTCCTTTTTGGAGGATCAGATAAGACCGACGTCGCGGAAAACGACGACGTGAAACATTCATCTAGTGACGACGAAGAGACACCTGCAAAAGATTATGACGAGACCCCGAAGCCGATAAAGACGCCGGCGAAGGCCGATACGCCGTCTAACGGCGGAACTATGCCGACACCTTCACCCGGCACTGGCGGAACCGAGTTGCCGCCCGCCAATTTGGGCGAAACAGCAAAGGTCGAGCAGAACGGGGCTTTGTTTTTGAGACGGATCGCTCAGAATGATCCGAAGGCGTTTCTGACCGGCGATCAGGCTCTGAAAGTGAGTGCAAAGGTAAAGCAGGTTGGCAAATCCGCCGCCCTTGCGGAAAACATTAATGCGGCCAGAAAAAACTCTGCGCAGATCAAGTCTCTGGCAGTGTCAAAAAATCTGAAGCCACAATTTCTGGCTGTGGCGGCGATTGCCAAACTCGGCAGCGGTCGCGGCGACATTATGCAGGCGGCCAATAGCGTCGCCGACGTTTATGACAAGCTCGCGACCCAGATCGGGAATGAATTCGGCGAAGATTCCCTGCTCATGGTCGCTGCCTTCGATCAGGGCGCGGCCGGCGATACTATGAAAATGCGTAACATGCTTCAGGATTTGGCAAACAAATCCAGTGAAGGCGTGCGGGCCATCCGCTCGATCTGGTTTCTTGAAAAGAACGGCAAGATAACCCAGGGCGAGTTCGACCGCGCGCTTAATTTTCTCGCCATCGGAACAATCACGCAAAACCCGAAGGATTTTGGCGTCAATGCAGAGGCACTTATGCTCTGATCCGGGAACGCGTGTGACGCAATTCACTTAAAGATATAATTATGCAGACCGAAGAAATGCTGGCGGGTGACCTTGTGATGGAGATCGGCGGCGAGCATTTTGAAATGCACCTGACGATCCCGGCCACGCCTGTAAAGCCTCAGCGTATGCTGCCCGTTTTTCAAAAGGTAGCAAATGAGATAGTCGCCCGCGGGATTGAAATGACCGAAACGGCAGGGAAAACCATTTCCTGCAAGGCGGGCTGCGGCGCCTGCTGCCGGCAGCCGCTGCTGATATCGGAGGCCGAGGTTTTTAATCTTGCCGAGTTGGTCGAATCCATGCCGGAGCCGCGCCGGGGCGTGATCAAAAAAAGATTTGCCGACGGGCGCGAGCATTTTGCGAATGTCGGATGGTTCGAGAAATTTGACGAATTTTCGCTCCAGGCTCAGGCCGGGCACAGTGACGAGCTGGCAAGAAACTTCGTCAAATTATTAACGGATTATATCGAAGAGCGGGTCGCCTGCCCTTTTCTCGAAAACGAATCCTGCTCCATATACGAATCGCGTCCGCTCGTTTGCCGGGAATACCTTGTCACATCTCCGGCTGAAAATTGTGCAAATCCGCGACCCTCGAATACGGCAAAGATACCGATCAGCGGCAGTGCGTCGAATGCGTTCGCGGCTCTTTGCAAAACCTCGAATGAGCAAACGCCGTCGTCGCTGCTTTTGATTCGGCTGCTCGAATTCGCCGAAACGCATTCGGATAAGTTTGAAGAAAAAATCGGGCCTGCCTGGGCGGACGATTTTTTCCGGTTGCTGACACGAAAAAAAGATCCGGGTTTGGCCGAAAAACCAGGTGGCGAAGCGTATTAGAATATTTGCACGCGAAATACGCAAAATGGAAGAAAACGAACGATCTTATTAATTTTCGGCTTTTTTTCAAGTATTTCGTGGGCACATCATCAAATTCGTTTTAGTGATCGATTTCGTACGACCCCTGCGGAACAAATACAGTTTGCTATCGGCGGTTTACTAAATTGGCAAGTTCGTTTTACTATCTACGTCAAACCTGTTTATGAGCAAATACCGGAAAATAGTCTGGAACGAGGGGATGCTTCTGACGCCGCATCATTTTCAGCAGTCGGATAACTATCACGAAGAGCTTTTGAATTCGCGCGTGCAGGCTTTAATGCAGCACGAATATGGCATTATCGATCTGCAGGTGAACAACGAAGCGGTAGCAAACGGGAATTTCCAGACCATCTTCGCGGCAAACTTGGTCGCGAACTCGTCGGCAACACTCTCGTGAACCAGGAATCGGTTGGCCGCCGTGCAGGCCTCACCCATGTTGCGCAGCTTGGCCACCATCGCCCCGGCCACGGCCGCCCCCCGGTGCGGCGCGGCGCGGGCCGCCGGAACGGGTTTTGGGTTT